>DASXUJ010000005.1 GCA_036504895.1 Syntrophorhabdaceae bacterium | reverse complement strand
AGGGGTCTTGGAGGAGTCTTCTTGCAAAGCGAATATATTTCGAGACAATCGCCCGAACCGACAATTGGAGCGTATATGGCCGTATCGGTTTCTCGATGAGGTAGGTAATATTGGAAGCAATGCACATGTCCACTACTTCGGAGCTGGCATTCCCCGTTACGATAATCGCATCTTCATATGCCATCGGGTACTTGCCGACGATCGATTCGAGGATTTCGAAGCAGGTCTCATTTCCCAGAAAAACGTCGAGTATGAAAATAGCCACCCCGGGTTTTCGTGACGCGAGATACGCGAGAGCATCGCGGGTGCTGGTAAAAGAGATTACATTACCCCAGGAGTAGAATGTTTCCACTATATCGGTGATTACCTTACAAACTTCCGGTTCGTCATCGATAATGATTACATCGAGGTTGTCCGACATGACTCACCCCCTTTCGCATGATGAATATAAGCCGTGAAAGAAAAGAGTCAACAGGGTGATTGCCGTCACTCCGTCCCGGCGAGGGAGCCGCGCCCGGGGACTGACGGCATGCTATAGGCCCCCTGAAGCACGGTGCGGACCTGTCTGGCCAGTTCCTCTTTCAGAAAAGGCTTCACGAGAAAACCTGATATCCCCAATTTCTTCATTTTCCTGAAGGAGAGGCTTTCATTGGCGCCGCTGCAGAGGATCACCGGTATCCTTTTCGCCTCCTTCGTCAGTTGACGAGCCAGATCGGCTCCGGTCATAGCCGGCATCGCATAGTCGGTAATCACGAGATCAAAGGCGCCGGGATCGCTCCGGAACAGGCTGAGGGCTTCACTGCCGCCGGTGACCACAGTCACCGTGTAGCCGAGACGTTCCAATCTTTCCCTCGTCATCTCCGCGATAATCTCCTCATCGTCGACAAGAAGTATTCGCCCGGGAGGGGGAGGTTTTGCGGACGGAATGGCCGTGGCCGGAGGATTTCCGGTTTTTAGCCGCGGGAGATATACGGAGAACGAAGTGCCTTCGCGAAGCCTGCTCCTGACGGAGATTAGACCATCATGGGCTTTTACGATTCCGTGGACCACAGAGAGTCCCATGCCCGTTCCTTCGCCGGGTTTTTTCGTGGTAAAGAAAGGCTCGAACACCCTTTCCAGTGTTTCGGGTGGAATTCCGCATCCCGTATCGTTCACCATAAGTTTTACATAAAGGCCCTTCATCTCACCATTCTCCATTGCAGGATCAGCCGGATCGGGTTGCTGGTCGGTGAGACTTATTTCAATGACGCCGCCCTTTGAGCCGATGGCATGAGCCGCATTCGTGCAAAGGTTGATGAGGACCTGATGGACCTGGACCTGATCCGCGAGAACCAGATCATTCTGTAAAAGAATGCGCTCCCGAATCTCGATGTTCGAGGGGATGGTGGCCCGAAGAAGCTCGGTTGCCTCTCTTATGAGTAGCGCCAGCGCCACAGGTTTCCTGTCCGTCTCTCCTTTCCGGCTGAAGGCAAGAATCTGCCTCACAAGATTATGCCCCCTCCTCGCACTTTTAAAGATAAGCTCAAGCTTCCGGTGCATCGGGCTTTCGGGGGCCGTATCATCGAGAAGTATTTCGGTAAAACCGATGATTCCTACAAGGATATTATTGAAGTCATGGGCTATCCCTCCCGCAAGGGTCCCGAGGGCCTCCATCTTTTGCGATTGTCGGAGCTGGGCTTCCACCGCTTCTTTTTCTTTGCGGGTGGTGATATTTTCGACTGTGCCCTCATAATGGAGCACCCGGCCCTGGGGGTCACGGACCGTGCGGGAGCTCATCGAGATCCAGACCGTGCTCCCGTCCTTGCGGTAAAGCTGGGTCTCGAATTTTTCCACGAAACCCTGCTTCTTATAGAGATCTTTGAGCCGGGTGCGATCTATGGGATGGACATACATTTGCCGTCCGATATTGGTGACGCACTTCATCAATTCCTGAGGGGAGTCGTAGCCGTAAATCCGTGCAAGAGCGGGGTTCACGCTCAGGAACCGGCCCCGGGGTGTGGTCTGGAATATACCCTCCATGGCATTTTCGAAGATGCTTCGGTATTTCCTTTCGCTTTCGTGGAGCGCCCTTTCGACCTCTTTGCGGCTCGTCACATCGTTGAGCACGGTAATCGTGCCGGTGGAGAGGTGGGTCGTTCTGAACTCGATATCCTTGGCTTTCGCATTCTTGCAGCGTATCCTGAACTCGACGTCAAGACTCCCGCCGTCGGGCTGCCTGTTCAGCTTCCATGTGCGGATGACTGCGTTCCTGTATGTCTCATCCGGGTAAGCCTTCTCAAACCATATTTTCCCGGTGGGGACATCCTTCAGGGTGTAACCGGTAATTTCGGTGAACCGGGGATTGACGTACCGATACCTCCCATCGCCATCTACCAGCGCAATACCGCTGGGATCATTTTCAAGGATCGTGAAAAAGGTTTCCCGCTCTTTTTGCAGCTCCTTTTCAGCTTTCTTCCGCTCTGTTATATCGATCATCATTCCGGATATAAGACCTTCCTTCAGAGTTGCGCTGAGAAGCACGTTGAGATGTTCTCCGCTCTTTGCAATAAATTCAGTTTCGCAATTTTTCACGCCTTCCGGCGAATCGAGCTTCCGAAGCATGTCCTTACGCTCTTCCGAAGTCCTATGCCGTGGAAAAGGGCCTGCCGAGATGAGCTCCTCCACCGAATTAAACCCGAACGTGAGGGCGCAGGTTTGGTTGGCGTAGACGATATTCCCCGCCCGGGACGTTTGGTATATGGCCACCGGGGCGTTGATTACGAGATCCCTGTATCTCTTTTCAGACTTTCTTAACTCCGCGGTCCGTTCGGCAACCAATTGCTCGAGGCTGTCCCGATGGCGCTTTAGCTCTCCCTCCGTGCTCTTTCGCCATGATATATCCCTCGAAATACCGAGCAATCCGATGATAGATCCTTCTTCTCCGAGAGGGGTCACGCTTACCTCGACCCATATCTCTTCACCTGAAGAGGAAAAATAGGTAAACTCGAAGGGGGGCTGCATCTCGCCCCTCATTGCGGCTGCGTGCTTCGCCACGGCCCGGCGGCGATGTCTGCTGCCGATTATCTCGGCAAAATGCTTTCCTATGTACCATTCCCGCGAAAAACCGGATCGCTCGGCAATGAGGTTATTGACATAGGTGAAGCGTCCTTCCTTGTCGAGGAGGTAGATGCCGTCCCGCACATTTTCAATAAACGGGCGGTGACGGGCCTCACCGGGTTTTTGACTCTGCCCTGTCAGCGCATGGTGTGTCACCGATTTGGTTAATTCGGTTTGGAACCCTCCCTCGGGCTCTTTTTCAATTTCCGAACTCCCCTTCGGGTGGCAATTTTCGGAAGGCCCGTAGACAAAGAGATTCTTGTCCTTGTCCCTGTCCTTATCCCGCATAAAGTGCACCTCCCAATAATGAGGTTATATTTGAATTATAGACCATTTTCAGATTCTTGGGGTGCGTGGCTGAAGAATTATGATCCTTTTGCCGGAGAACGACAGATTTTCTTCCATGGCGCCGAACCGGTTTTCTTCCATGGCGCCGAACCGGAAAAGGAGCCGGCCTTGAAACGCCCACACCCCTAACTTATATTTAGGTAATTGAAAACAAGGGGCATAATCCGCTCCGAAGGGTTGAGAAATGAATACCGCCTACAATGCATCTGATGCGGGGCCGGCGCATTCCGAATTGGGTTACGTGGGCCTGGGAAAGATGGGCAGGAACATGGTAAGTCGTCTCCTGGAGAAAGGGTACGGGGTTCTTGCCTATGATGTCAATAAAAATGCGGTCGATGAAGCGGTCCGGGAAGGAGCAAGGGCCGCCGGTTCCCTGGATATGTTGGCCGGCGCACTCACTTCCCCTCGTCTGATTTGGATCATGGTGCCCCATGAAACGGTGGACGGCGTACTCGAGTCCCTCGTGCCTCGCCTTTCCCGGGGCGACACGGTCATAGACGGGGGCAACTCCTTTTACCTTGATTCCATCAAACGCGCAGAGAGTCTTGCCGCTTCCGGAATAGAGTTCCTCGATGTGGGCGTGAGCGGCGGACCCCGGGGTGCACGAACAGGCGCCTGCATAATGGCCGGCGGCAGAAGGGAGGCCTATGGCAAGTGCGAGCAGCTTTTCGTGGACCTCTCCATTGAGAACGGGTGCCGCTATCTGGGCCCTCATGGGGCGGGTCATTTTGTGAAAATGGTCCATAACGGCATCGAATACGGGATGATGCAGGCGATCGGGGAAGGTTTTACCGTAATGAAGGAATCCCCTTTCGAACTCAATCTCACGTCCGTTGCCGAAGTTTTCAATCACGGCAGCGTCATTACCTCGAGGTTGGTAGGATGGCTGAGGGATGCCTTCGAAAGATATGGTCAGGATCTGGACACGATTTCGGGCTCCGTCGCCCAAAGCGGCGAGGGCCTCTGGACGGTAGACGTCGCCAGACAGAGGGGCATTCCTGCCCCCGTCATCGAAGAGGCAGTCAATTTCCGGACCAGGTCCCGGGACAACCCGAGCTATACAGGCCGGATCATCTCGGCCTTGCGTACCGAATTCGGTCAACACGACGTCTTTGAGAAAAAGGAAAGGTGAGGGAGCTATGATCAACCCGTCAATGGAGGTGCGATTGGAGAAACTCGCGAAACTGATTCGCTATTATATTCTCGCGTCGACAACCAGGGCAGGCTCCGGTCATCCCACTTCATCGCTGTCGGCATGCGATCTGATGACAGGTCTCCTTTTCGGGGGCACCTTCAGGTATGACGCGGCCCATCCCGACCATCCCGGGAATGACCGGATCATCTTTTCGAAAGGCCACGCATCGCCCCTGTTTTATGCCATGTGGGCAGCGGCCGGTCAGGTCACTTTCGATGAGCTGATGACGCTACGGAAATTCGGAAGCCGCCTCGAGGGGCATCCCACCGTCGCATTTCCCTATGTGGAGGCATCTACCGGCTCACTCGGGCAGGGGCTTCCCATCGGTCTCGGAATGGCCCTCAACGCAAAATATATCGACAAATTGCCTTATCGTACTTACGTGCTCCTTGGCGACAGTGAAATGGCCGAGGGGTCTCAGTGGGAAGCGATTCAAATCGCCGCTCACTACAAGCTTAATAACCTCATCGGCATCCTCGACGTGAACCGCCTCGGTCAGCGAGGGGAGACCATGTACGGTCACGACCTCGCGGCATACGAGAAGCGAATCTCTGTCTTCGAATGGGCTGTTATCACCATCGACGGTCACAATTATGATCAGATTGTCGCTGCCTACGAGAAAGCCCTCGCCGTCTCTGACAGGCCCGTGATGATCATCGCGAGGACCATCAAGGGGAAAGGGGTATCTTTTATCGAGGATAAAAACGGCTGGCACGGAAAGGCCCTGAGCAAAGACCAATTTGAGCAGGCAATGACGGAGATGGGGGCCGTGGATACTTCCATCACGGGCGTCATTGCGAAACCCGCAGATACGAGACCCGTGCAGAAACCGCAGAGAAAGATCAAAGCCCCGGAGTACGGGCCGGAAAAAGCGGTATCTACCCGTCGCGCCTATGGAAACGCACTGGTGCGGATACTCGACCGCTTTCCGAATATGGTGGTCCTGGACGGGGAGGTCGGCAATTCAACCTATGCCGAACTCTTCGAAGAAGCGCACAGAGAAAGATTTTTCGAAATGTACGTGGCCGAACAGAATATGGTGGGAGTTGCCCAGGGTCTCTCGAGTCGCGGGAAAATACCCTTCGTGTCCACCTTCGCCGCTTTTCTGACCCGGGCCTTCGATCAGATACGGATGGCCTCCTACTCCCGGTCCAATATTAAATTTTGCGGCTCCCATGCGGGCGTATCGATCGGTCAGGACGGTCCTTCCCAGATGGGTCTCGAGGATATTGCGATGTTTAGAACCCTCCTGGAAGGTGTAGTGTTTTATCCGAGCGATGCCGTCTCCGCCGAAAGGCTCGTGGAGCTGTCGGCGGGCCATAAAGGGATCGTCTATATACGCACCACGAGAATGGATACACCTATCCTTTATGGCCCCGACGAAATCTTCGAGATAGGAGGGTGCAAGGTGCTCCGGCGAAGCGGCAAGGACAGGGTGACTGTCGTGGCAGCGGGGGTGACTCTTTTCGAGGCGCTCGCGGCGTACGAAGCCCTCGAAAAGGAAGATATACACATACGGATAATAGACCTCTACAGCATCAAGCCTATCGATGCGCAGACCCTTAGAGAAGCCGCCCGGCAGACGGGGAAGGTTATCACTGTTGAAGACCATTACAAGGAAGGAGGGCTCGGAGAAGCGGTGGAGAGCGTCCTTGCAGGCCTGGCGCCGGTTCATGTGCTTGCAGTGGGAAAAATGCCTGCCAGCGGCACCCCGGAGGAGCTTCTCGATTACGAGGGGATATCAAGAAAGGCGATCATGGAAAAAGTGAAGGAGGTGCTATGAGACCCGAGGGGCTTAAAACAAAAATATTTCTGGACGGGGGAGATCCCAATCAGACAAAAGAGATTATCCGTATTCTTGGGTTTCTCGACGGTCAGACCACCAACCCCACTTTAATCGGAAAGAATCCGGAAGCACGGAAACAGATCCAGGGAGGCAAGAAATTCAGCGGACAAGAGCTGCTCGCCTTCTACAAGCATGTGGTCGGTGAAATATCTTCACTCATGCCGCAGGGTTCGGTTTCGGTCGAGGTATACGCCGATACACAATCCCGTGCGGAAGATATGCTCCGCCAGGGAAAGGAGATGTTTTCCTGGATACCTAATGGCCACGTAAAATTTCCTACCTCCGCCGAAGGTTTGAAGGCGGCACAACGAGCGTTATCCGAGGGGCTGCGTGTGAATATGACGCTCTGTTTTTCGCAGGAACAGGCTGCCGCGGTATATGCGGCTACCCGGGGGGCGAAAAGAGGGGATGTTTTCGTATCTCCTTTTATCGGCCGCCTCGATGACCGCGGCGAGAATGGAATGCAGCTCATCGAAAATATCATCGAAATGTACAAAAAAGGAGATGGCCATGTGCTTGTGCTTACTGCGAGCGTGAGGACTATCGACCACCTTCTCTATGCATTCAAGCTCGGCTCCGACATCGTCACCGCTCCTTTTCCCATACTGAAGGAGTGGGGAGAGCGCGGCATGCCGATGCCGGACAAGGAATTTCGTTATTGGCTGCCCGATTTGAAGCACATGCTTTACAAAGAGATAGACCTCTCGAAAAACTGGGACCGGTACGATATCGCCCATGAACTCACCACCAAAGGCATGGAGCAGTTTTCAGCGGACTGGAATGCGATGATAGGGTGAGGCCGCGTGAAAGTCGCTGTCGGGGCCGACCATGGGGGTTTCCTTTTTAAGCAGGCACTCCTCAGTTACATGACATTGCTGGGCTACCAGACAGTAGACCTGGGCGCGTACAATGAGGAGCCATTGGACGATTATCCCGATTTTGCCCGGGCTGTGGCAGTGACCGTGCGCTCGGGGGAGGCACAAAGAGGCATACTGGTGTGCGGAAGCGGCGTGGGTGCTTCCATAGCCGCGTCAAAAATTCCCGGCATACGAGCAGCGGTCTGCCATGACACCTATTCCGCCCATCAGGGGGTGGAGCACGACGATATGAACGTTCTTTGCATGGGAGAGAGGGTAATCGGCCTTGAGCTGGCAAAAGAGATCGTAACGGTGTATCTCGGGGCAATCTTTTCAGGAGAAGACCGGCATATGAGAAGACTCCAAAAAATAGGAGCCATCGAAAGAGAGTTCCTGAAGTCCTCATAGATGTGATTCTTGAAAGGAGAAGGGCGAGGATGAGGGCAAAAGAATATGATAAGATTATTGACAGCAGATTCCTTCAAACCTGCGACATAACGGCTGAATCCCCCAGTCTGGAGCCTTTTACCATGGTTATCTTCGGTGGCGCCGGCGATTTGACGCGGAGGAAGCTCCTGCCTTCCCTTTATCATCTTTTCAGCAAGCATGAGCTGACGAAGACCTTTTCCGTTCTTGCCTTTGACAGGCTCGACCTGGGTAAAACCGGATATCTGTCGATGATGGAAGAATCGGTCCGGACTTTCGAGGATGAGCCTTTCAATGAGCAGACGTGGAATGAATTTGTGCCGCACCTGCATTTCATGTCCGGTTCTTTCGAGGACGATGCGAAATATGAGGAGTTGAAGAAGCGCATGGAGGAGATCTGCCGGCCCGACGGCGAAAGCGGCAGATTGGCGGTGTATTACATGGCGGTCCCTCCGCAGGTGGCCCCCGTGGTGATAGAAAAAATGAAATCCCATGACCTGTGCAGGAACTCTTTTCCGACAAGGATCGTAATGGAGAAGCCTTTCGGCACCGATCGCGTTTCTGCGGCCCGGCTGAATGCCATACTTACAAGCGGATTTAATGAAAACCAGATATACAGGATCGACCACTATCTCGCCCGGGATCCGGTTCAGAACATTATGTTCTTCAGGTTTTCGAATACCCTCTTCGAAGATGTATGGGACCGGCGTTACGTCGACAACGTGCAGATAACCGTCGCCGAGGAGATCGGGGTCGAGCACAGAGGCGTATTTTACGAAGAGGCGGGCGTGGTGAGGGATATCGTGCAGAATCATGTGATGCAGCTTCTCGGAATGATTGCGATGGAGCCATCCATCGGTTTTGAGGCCGATTACGTCAGAGATGAAAAGCTGAAGATCATGCGCTCCATCAGGCCCATGGACTCCGAATATATCAGAAAATTCACCGTTCGGGGCCAGTATGGACCGGGAACGGTGAAGGGGGCTCCCGTCATAGGATACAGGGAGGAGCCGGATGTTTCTCCCGATTCCATGACTGCCACATTCTTCGCAGGAAAATTTTACGTGGACAACCTCAGGTGGGCGGGTGTGCCCTTCTTTGTCCGCACAGGCAAAAGAATGCCGACCCAGGTGACGGAGATTTGCATCGAGCTCAAGCGGCTTCCTCTCAGGCTTTTCGGGAGGACCTGCGATGTCCTGGAGCCGAACGTATTGAAGCTCACTCTGCAGCCGGATGAGCGCATATCGCTCCGCTTCGGCGTTAAATATCCCTATTCGAACAATCAAATCTATTTCGTCAACATGGTATTCAGTTATGAGGAAACCTTTAAGATGCACGTACGCAGTCCCTACGAAAAACTCCTCTCCGACATTATACGGGGGGATCTCACTCTTTTCGTGAGGGAGGATGAGATTGAGGCCATGTGGGCGGTGGTAGATCCCATTATTTCGGCATGGGAGAAAGAGAAACCCCTCGATTTTCCCAACTACGGCGGGGGAGCCTGGGGCCCTGCGGAGGCGCTGCAGCTAATCGAGCAGGAGGGCCGTTCCTGGATCACCGCGTAAAAGAGCTCTATCCGCGGCACCGGGGTGAGACCGTGTGGAGGACCGGAGGTGACAAATAAGGAGGGCAAAGGGGATGGTCGGGCGATCGTTTTTGAGAACGAATCCTCACGCATAGCCTTTATTCTGAATATGTGGTGTGAGATCGAATCTGCATCGCTGACCTCACGGGGTGTCATGAATGTGGCCCTCTCGGGCGGTCGGACCCCTGTCCCTCTTTATCGGACCCTGGCGCGCCGGAAGGACGGGCTGAACTGGAAGAAGACCCATATTTTCCTGGTAGACGAAAGATTTGTTCCGCCTCTTGACAAGGAGAGCAATTTCCGTATTATAGAGGAAGCTTTTTTGAAGGAGGCTGTCGTGCCCCGCGAGAACATCCATGAGGTGAAAATGGGGCCGTGGAGCCCCGAAGAAGGGGCGGGAAGGTATGAAGAGGAACTGAGGAGTCATTTCCGGCTGAGGGCAGGGCAGTTCCCTTGTTTCGACCTCATGCTTTTGGGAATTGGAGAAGACGGCCATACCGCATCACTATTCCCCGGCAGTAGCGCGCTCGAGGAAGGGAGCCGCCTCTCCATAGCAGCCCAGGCTCCAAAGGCCCCTCACGTGAGGATAACCCTTACCCTGCCGGTAATAAATCATTCCGATAGGGTACTATTCCTCGTGTCCGGGGTCGCGAAGGCGAAGGCCCTGAAAAGAACGGTCGAGGGGGAAAGAGGGAATACTCCGGCTGCCCTGGTGAAACCCCTTTCAGGAAAACTGTTCTTCCTTTGTGACAGAGAGGCTGCCGGATTACTGCCGAAAGAAGCATATGAAATTGCCGATTAAAGGATATACAAAGAAAGGGATGGTGCCGATATGAAGAGGGCCAGCGACAAGGAAACAGAGGCAATGAAAGAAGGGTTGGCGAGGCAGGTATTTTACCTGGGTCCCCATGAAGAGGCGGTCAACAAGCGGGCGAGGATGCTGTCGGAAGAGCATTTCGTGGAGCGCCTCTGGCAGAAAGACGGGAGCCTGTGGAAAGAGGATGCAGCAATTATCGACCAGATAAAGGGCAGCCTCGGCTGGCTCGACTCACCCGGAAAAATGGCTTCCATGATAAACGATATTTATGAATTCACCTCAGAGGTCTTTGCAAAGGGAGTGAAGGAGGCGGTCCTCATGGGAATGGGAGGGAGCAGCCTCGCGCCCCTTCTTTTCGAAAAAACTTTCGACCGTGGCCGGGGCGGAATGCCCGTCAAAGTCCTCGATACCACCGATCCCGCGACTATCCTGGCTATCGAGAGATCGGTGAGCCTCAAGGAGACGCTATTTATCGTGGCAAGTAAATCGGGCTCCACTGCGGAGCCTAACGCCTTTGACCATTATTTTTATTCGAAGATGGAGGAAATAGAGGGTCTGTCAGCCGGTGGAAATTTTGCTGCCATTACCGATCCAGGAAGTCCCCTGGAGGCTGAAGCCAGGAAACGCTGTTTCGGAGGAATTATTCACAATTTCAAAGATATTGGAGGGAGGTATTCGGCCCTTTCCTTCTTCGGGCTTCTTCCGGCTGCACTCATGGGCCTCGATGTGGAGAAATTGCTTCTCCGGGCGTTGAGAATGGCGAAAGCTTGTACTCATGCATTGCCCGTGGTCGAGAATCCGGGCGTTATGCTGGGAGCGGCCATGGGCGAGCTGGCCCTGAAAGGGATCGACAAGCTCACGTTCCTCATCGCTGAGCCTTTAAGCGCCTTGGGGCTTTGGCTCGAGCAACTGGTTGCGGAAAGCCTGGGCAAAGAAGGACTCGGTATCCTGCCTGTGGTTGGCGAGCCTCCCGGCGCGCCTTCGGACTATGGCGATGATCGGCTTTTTATCGCCATCTCTGCGGCGACCCACAAGGACCTCTCTTTTGAAAAATCGGTGGACGCACTCAAGCGCGCCGGTAAGCCGGTCATCGTGATCCGCCTCAATGATCTTTATGACGTGACACAGGAATTCTTCCGTTTTGAGATAGCTACCGCAACGGCGGGACGGATAATCGGCGTGAACCCTTTCGATCAGCCGAACGTGCAGGAGAGCAAAGACGTAACAAAACATCTCCTTCACGAGATTGAAGTTGCCGGACATCTTACGGAGCCGGAGCCGATAGCCCGGGAAGGAGAATTGAGCTTTTTTGGAGACGGCGAGGGCGGAAGCGGCGAAGGCCTTCTCAAAACTCTTTTTTCCTCCCTTCGCTCCTCCGATTACGTGGCCTTGCAGGCATATCTCACCGAATTGGATTCCACTACCGAGATCCTTCAGGGAATGCGGGCGGCCATAAGGCTGCATACGGGATTGGCCACCACCATGGGTTACGGACCTCGATTCCTCCATTCAACGGGTCAATTTCATAAAGGAGGGCCCAATACGGGCGTATTCCTTCAGTTTACTGCAGATGACGCGGAAGACGCAGCCATTCCGGGAACCAAATATTCTTTCGCTATTCTTAAGAGGGCGCAGGCGGTAGGCGACATGGAGGCGATGAAAAAACATGGCCGTCGCATAGTGCGGGTCCATCTTGGACGGAATGTCGAACCGGGGCTCCGGAAAGTGTTGGCCATGGTGAACGAAACGCTGCCTTAATATAGCGGGAGAAAGGCCCGGCACAGGCCATTCCTTTAAATGAATTGGTTTTTATTTGCGCCCGAACCTATACTTTTTCGGTCCGGGCGCTTTTATTTGATGTAATTTTACTTCAGTCTTGCCTCCACGGCCGCCCAATCGATGTTCTTGAAAAAGGCGGCGATGTAGTCCGCCCTCTTGAGCCCGTAGTCGAGCATAAAAGCGTGCTCAAAAACGTCCATGATGAGCAGGGGGTTGCATCCCGCGGGATGACCGACGTCATGCTCGTTGATCCAGAAATTGATCAATTTGCCCGAAGTGGTATCCTGATAGAGCACGGCCCAGCCGATCCCTCTCATGGCTCCCACTCCCTTGAAATCCTTCTCCCATGCCTCATAACTTCCGCAACTCTGGGCAATTCTCTTTGCGAGGGGACCCTCATTGTTGATCTGCCGGCCCTTTCCCCCAAGGTTCTCGAAATAGTATTCATGGAGTCTCATGCCGTTGAACTCCCATCCGAGACGCCGTTTCAATTCCGCGAATTCCGGAGAGGCCGCCTTATCCTCTTTGACCATCTGGGCGAGTGTATCGAGAAGCTTGTTCGAATTTGTCACATATCCCTGGTACAGGGTAAAATGATTCTTGAGAAGGTTTTCGCTGAAGCCTTCCATACCGATAAGCTTTGAATAATCCTTGGCTGCGTACATCGTAGGTCCTCCTTTGAGTTTTTGGCCATCCGGCCGGGGAGCGGCCAGAGCATTCCGGTACGTGACCGCAATCGCCCCCATGGCTGAAAGGGTGATGAAGGTCCGTCTGTCGAGTTCCATATTTCCATCCCAGAGTCTAATTTTCGACGGTCTTTTGTTATCAGATGCCGCCTGAGCCCATAATGGTGGAAAAGTTAAGTATCCCCGGCAATAATTTCAACCGATTGCGGAAGATGGCGATCATAATTTAAGAAACGCATCTTTGGGTGCACCGCAGATCGGACACTTCCAGTCATCCGGGAGTTGAGGAAAGGCCATTCTCTCTGAGTGTTCCTCATAATGGAATCCGCATACCTGACAGGCCCACGTGTCAAGGAGGGGACTTTCCATTTTTGAATATAGTACCTGCCAGATTCTTTGTAAAGGCAGGCAGCATGAGTCTAAGGCCCTGGCGATGATGGAAATAGAATCGCGAAGGGATTATCTTATCTACATCCTTCGGCAGCCGATAAGGATTTTCGGAGGGTCCGGATGGGAGGTGAGGCAGGAGTGCGTCCACGTGAGCGGGTTTCAGGCTTGGTTCGCCCGGATGCCCGGCGGAAATGGAGAGAAGAGATGAAGAAGGCGGCATGGGGAAGGCAACAATAGCCCTGAAAAACGCCGGTAGAATACGCCATATTGGGAGGAAAGTGACCGATTGAAAAGTTACAGGCAGGAATTATGGTTCGAGGTGCCCGCACGCCGGGGATTTATAAACATTACGGATCGGGTGGAGGAGTGTCTCAGGTCAAGCGGCGTAAGGGAGGGGTTGGTTCTCGTGAACGCCATGCATATTACGGCTTCCGTTTTCATTAACGACGACGAACCGGGTCTTCACCGGGACTTCGAGCAATGGCTCGAAAGGCTCGCCCCCCACGAACCCCTTTCCCAATACAGACATAATGTCGGTGAAGATAACGGCGACGCCCACCTGAAGCGCTCCATTATGGGAAGAGAGGTGGTGGCGGCAATCACGGAGGGGCGGCTCGATTTCGGCCCATGGGAGCAGATCTTCTACGGTGAATTTGACGGCAGACGCAGAAAAAGGGTTCTCGTAAAGATTATCGGTGAGTGAGAGCTGAGGAAAACGAGGCGTAGTGCAGATGCATTCCATGGGCCGGATGGCAATTTTTCTTGACTATTGAGGGCAAGTGTAGCTTAGAATATGCGAATAACCCTTTAAGGGTCCGGCCGAACTGTCCGAGAATATTAGTGGAGGACGATACGTGAAGGATTCACAGTTATCGGAGTGGAGAAACCCTTTTGCCCTTGTATTTCGTTACGCGGGCAGAGAGAGTATACGCTTCGTAAGCGATCTCGGCGCCATGACGGTATTCTTTGCCCTGTCATTTGCCAATATCTTCCGTCGTAAACAGCTCATGGAGATTGTGAACCAGGTTTATCATATCGGCGCCGGCTCGTCCCTTATCGTCATGCTCGTGGGCTTGTTCACCGGCATGGTCATGGGGTTGCAGCTATTCTATACCCTCGTAAAGTTCGGTTCCGTGGGCGCCCTGGGGTCCGCCATATGCCTTTCTATCATCCGGGAGTTGGGTCCGGTGCTTACTGCCATAATGATTACCGCGAGGGCGGGCTCCGCTATGACCGCGGAGATTGGGATCCTCCGTATTTCAGAGCAGGTCGATGCTCTCTACACCATGCGGATCAATCCCGTTAGGTATCTCGTCAGTCCCAAGCTCGCCGCCTCAATTATAAGCTTTCCTCTCCTTACCGCTTTTTTTGATCTCGTAGGGATCATCGGGGGATATATTACCGGCGTTCTCCTGCTGGGAACGAATGCCGGTACCTACTTTTACCGGGTTCAGTCTTCAGTCGACATAGTCGATATACGGGGCGGGTTCATAAAATCCCTTGTTTTTGCAGTGATCGTCAGCACCATCTGCTGTTTCGAGGGATATTTCTGCCATATGCGCGGCGACAGCTTCGGCGCCAAAGCGGTAGGGTTCGCCACAATATCTGCAGTGGTGATCTCCTGCGTCACGATACTTGTAGCAGATTATGTGATCACGTCTTTTCTCATGTGAGGCCGGGCCATGGAAATACCTTTAATAGAATTTCGTAACGTGAGCAAGCGGTTCGGCGAGAAAACCGTGCTCCAAGATGTAAATGTCAAGATATATGAAAATCAGATCACCACGATCATCGGAAAGAGCGGCACCGGGAAGAGTGTATTTCTCAAGCACATTATCGGCCTGCTCAAACCGGACAAGGGTGAGATTCTTTTCCAGGGAAAGTCGGTAAACCAGATGACAAAAAAGGAGTCGGAAGAATACCGGAGCGCCATAGCCTACCTTTTTCAGAACAACGCGCTCCTCGATTCCATGACCGTTTTTGATAACGTTGCCCTGCCTCTCAGACAGACGACGAACCTCCCTAAGAAAGAAGTCGAAAGACTGGTATTGAAGAGGATACAGGATCTGGAGCTCGTCGAGGCAACGTTGAAATATCCTTCCGAACTCTCGGGAGGGATGCAGAAAAGGGTTGCCCTTGCGCGGGCCCTCGTCACCGATCCGAAAATAGTGCTTTTTGACGAACCGACCACGGGCCAGGACCCCATAAGAAAAAACATGATTCTCAGCCTCATTGCCCAGGCAAGGAGGAAATTCGGTTTTACCGCTGTAATGATAAGCCATGATATTCCCGACGTCTTCTTTATCTCGGATCGTATCGTCATCCTTTGGGAAGGGAGTGTCGGCTTCGAGGGGACCTACGAGGAGGCCATCAAGCGCAAGCTGCCGCTCATTGACGAATTCCTGCGAAGCCTGGAAGGGTTCCAGGACGAGCTGACGGGGCTCCTTTCAAGGGAATCTTTCAGGGTCCACTATTCGGCCATGCTGGGGACTTCGGCGAAGGTGCCCACCGCGTCCGCGGCCCTTTTCAGCGTGGAATTCGATCTGCTGAATGAAAACCTCGGCCCTCAGGTGGCAGTGGAAGTGCTCAGGGCCCTGGGCGAATATACGAACCGCCACTTCAGCCCCTTCGGGGGGTTTTCGACCCGCCACAGCAGGGATCAGATACTGACCATTTTCCCTCATACTGATGCCGGGGAGGCGCGGCAGCTGGTGTATAGTTTCGCTCAGGAGTTGCAGAAGGAGGCGCTCGCCCGGATCAGGAGCATCGCCGGCTCGAGGGTCAGCCCGTCAGTCTGTTTTGATGTCTATATACGAGCAGGGATCGCGGAAATATCCGGCAGTGACGAGATAGACCAGATATTGGAGAAAGCTAAGGTGAAGCAGGAAATCATCGCAGTGCATCAGTGCGATTTCGGAGGTAATGGGCAATGAAGAAATATTCCGTCGAGACCACCGTCGGTATTTTCGTGGTTGTGGGAATCCTTTGTGTGGGCTACATGGCAGTGAAACTCGGCAAAGTCACGGTGCTGGGGGAAGATACCTATCCGCTATTCGCCAGGTTCGGGACGGTTGCCGGCCTCAGGGTCGGAAGTGCCGTCGATATTTACGGCATCGAGGTGGGGCGCGTGCAGAGTTTGAGCCTTGATGGCGAAAGGCAGATGGCGCTGGTCCGGATGGACGTGAAGAAGGGTATAAAGATTTACGACGATGCTTCGGCCACGGTAAAAACCGCGGGTCTCATAGGAGACAAGTATATAAGAATCGATCCGGGAGGCGGGGGGGAAGTTCTGAAAGGCGGGGCCACCATCACGGAGACCTCGGTGCCTGCGGATATCGAAGATTTGATAGGAAAAGTGGCCTTCGGAGATGTGAAGAAGGACTCGGGATCAGATGCAAAAAAGAACGGCAAGTGATGAGGGAGGAATAGACCTTATGAAAAAAACGCTCGCTCTGTCAGTGCTTCTCCTATGTTTTGCCATGTCCTCACTTGCTTTTGCGGGTGTAGCTCTCGATACGGTGAAAGCGAATGCGAACGGAGTGCTCGATGTGCTCAAAGACCCCAAGCTTAAAGGGGAAGCGGGGAAAAAAGTCAAGGAGCAAAGGATTGAGCTCGCTGCCGAAAAATTGTTCGATTTTGTGGAGCTCTCCAAACGGACACTGGGAATGAACTGGAACAAGTTTACCCCGGAGCAGCGCAAGGAATTCGTGCAACTCTACAAAAAGATCCTCAAAGATGCATATGTCGATAAGATAACCTCCTACACGAACCAGGAGGTCAATTTCACCAAAGAGGTTCCCCTTGCGGAGAATATGGTGGAAGTCCAAAGCGTGGTAGTGTCAAAAGGCTCCGAAGTGAATATATTCTATAGGGTCATGAAAAAAGGAGAGGAGTGGAAAGTGTACGATGTGGTGATAGAAGGCGTCAGTCTCATCAATAATTATCGTACCCAATTCAGAGAGATACTCGGAAACAACCCTCCCCAGGTCCTTCTCGATACCTTGCGCAAGAAAGGCGCGAGCAAGTGATTACATGAAGCATGCCTGTTTCCGGAAGACGGTTATAGTCACCCTCTATTTTTTCATCATGGCGGGCCTTTACTGCGCTGCGGGATATCAGTCGGCATATTCAGAGGAAAGGGTCGTCTCCCCGCCGATTGCAACGCCCGAAGAAGCAGACAAAGGGGCTATCCGGTCGTCGGCGGGGGTTCTTGCGGCCAATAAGGCTGCTCCCGAAGCCGCGGACGAGTACGGGGATGTCACCGGGAAAGACGTGGGAGGCAAACCCGCGGCTGAAGATGAGTACGGAAATGTGAAGGAGGGGAAAGAAGAGGCTGAGGGCGAAGGCGCCCGTATCGCCGACCCCATCGAGCCCTGGAACAGGGGGATGTACCACTTCAACGATAAGCTCTATTTCTGGGCTCTCAAGCCGGTCGCCCGGGGTTACAAGGCAGTCCTTCCCGAAGATATACGGGTAATTATCAATAACTTCTATTTTAATCTCAAGGCCCCTGTTCGCATCGTAAATAATCTCCTTCAAGGGAAATTTAAATTTGCAGGACTCGAAGTCTCCAGATTTCTCATAAATTCTACGGTTGGAGTAGGGGGTTTGAGAGATTGTGCGAAAGAATGCTTCGGGATTACGGGAAGAGAGGCTGATTTCGGACAAACCCTCGGAAAATACGGCCTGGGTCACGGGTTTTACATAGTGTGGCCCTTCCTCGGACCTTCAAGTGCCCGCGACTCCGCTGGCTTTGTGGCGGACTGGTACCTGGTGCCCGTCACCTATATCATCTGGCCTCCGAGCGCAAAAGACGATCTCGTGAACCCGTTGAGCGTGATTGTCTACACCCACAACACGATTAATTATACGACCTTCCATATCGGGGAGTATGAGATGCTCAAGAACGCTTCCATCGATCCTTATGTGTCTATGCGTGATATATATGCCCAATACCGAAAGAAAAAGGTGGAGGACTAAAACCTGAAGTCCCCGTAACTTTGCGCCCCCTCAGGGGGGTTTCGCCCTTGACATAAGAGGGTTTCAATCCTTACTTTCATTTTAATAAAATACGCCCGGATAATTTCCGAGGTCCATCCCGAAAAGCCTCTTGGTTCGGGAAGAGCCGAACTTGTTCTAAAGAGAGCCCTCTATTTTATGACAGGAACCGGCGGTATAGCCGATCACATCCGGACCCGGAGAAAAGGGCGGCGATGCCGGAAGGAGAGTGTTTGAACACTGTACCCGTTGAGAGACCACAGTCGCTCCTATCCCATGTGAAGCTATTTTTTGCCCTTTCCAGGACGCCCCACGGCGTTCTCGATATGGCTACTCCGGCTCTTGCAGCCCTCCTCTGGTTAGGGAGTATCCCATCCCTCGGTGTGGCCCTACTTGGCGTTATGACAGCTTTTGCGGGGTATACTGCGGTCTACGCGATCAATGATCTTGTCGATTACAGGGTCGACAAGCTGAAGCTGGAGAGGGGAGGTTTCCGCGATACCGGAGATTACCTCGATGCCATACTCGTGCGCCATCCAATGGCCTATGGCCTCCTGTCGTTCAAGGAAGCGGTTTTGTGGACGATCGGGTGGTCTTCCGTCGCCCTTGTGGGAGCGGCACTATTGAACCCCTTTTGTGTGGTGATTTTCGTGGCGGCATGTCTCCTCGAAACGGTCTATTGTCTCATGTGGAAGACGAGCTATCTGAGGACCCTTGTCAGCGGGGCGGTAAAAACTTCGGGCCCGGTGGCAGCCGTGTATGCCGTAGATCCCAACCCGGACCTGTCTTTTCTTCTTCTCCTCTTCCTCTGGCTCTTCTGTTGGGAGATAGGGGGTCAGAATATTCCCGCGGATTGGACCGATATAGAAGAAGACCGGTCCCTTCACGCCCGCACTATACCGGTTAGTTTCGGACCGGCGACGGCAGCGGTAATCGTCATGATTTCTCTTGCAATCGCAGTCGGGTTAAGCGGACTGATTCTCGGCCTTCCCCGGGGCCCGGTGGAATTGGTATGGAGTTTTTTCCTCCCGGCCGCGGGGGTCTATCTTCTCCTTCTGCCGGCATACCAGCTTTACGTAACCAAAGACCGGCGCGAGGCAGCCCAGCTTTTCAACCGGGCCAGCTATTATCCTCTGGCCATCCTCATCCTTGTCGCAGCAAAGGTCCTTTCATGAGAAACGGAAGGCCGGGCAGTAATCGGTGAAAGAATTTCTCCCCGCCGAACTGGCGGAATTGGACGGAAGAGACGGCAAGCCGGCCCATATCGCCCACGACGGCAAGGTATATGATGTGAGCGGGTCCGGGCTATGGCCGAAGGGCGTCCATATGATGCGCCACCACGCCGGGGCAGACCTTTCCGCCGACATAGGCGCTGCGCCTCATGGGCCCGAAGTGCTCGAACGATACCCTTTCGTGGGGACCCTCAAGAAAGAGGAAGACAGGGGAGGAAGAGTTCCCCCCGGGCTCCTGCGGCTTCTTCTCCGGTTTCCCTTTCTCAAACGTCATCCCCATCCCATGACAGTCCATTTTCCCATCGTATTCATGTTTTCCGCGGCGGCCTTCACCATTCTCCATCTGGTCACAGGGTCCCGGGGATTCGACGCGACGGCCCTGAATTGCCTGGGGGCGGGTATTCTGCTCACGCCCGTTGCCATGGCTACGGGCTACTACACGTGGTGGCTCAATTATATGGCGAAACCGATGCGTACGGTATCACTCAAGAAACGGCTCTCCCTGCTCCTTTTTATTCTGAATATTGTTATTTTTATATGGCGAATGAGCGTACCGGACATACTTCTTTTCAGAAGTTACTGGACCTTTCTCTATCTCCTTCTGATGGTATCCCTCGTGCCGCTTGTCATCATTCTTGGCTGGCTGGGTGCAACCCTGACTTTTCCTGTGGAAAAAAAATGAGGGGCCCCTTTCCGGAGCGAAAGAGGTCCGTTCCCTCCACCGGAATGCGATTCCTTCAAGGGGTGGACGTTCTTACTGAAGCCCTGATGATTCCCGCCGTCATTACTGCACATACATAGACCGTCACGGGCCACACAGGATGAATATACCTTACCAGGCCGAAAAGGAAAGAACCGCCTACGATCGCGATCGTGCCGAGGAGGGAGGCGAAGGCGAAAGAGCTTTCGATCCTGCCTTTGATCCACCCCGCACAGACCACATATACGACAGCACTCAAAAAAACGGCAAGCCAGGTAATCTCCCGGAGGATCTCTTTGACGAAGAGACCGAGGAGCAGCGAGATGCCGCTCAAGACGAGGGTAGTGATCCTGGAGGCGAAAAGAAGGGTTGTATCGTTCTTGATTTTCAACATGGGGGCCACATAACCTTTTACCGCAAGAGTGGTTGCCCCCATCAGGAAAGGTGAGCCCGAGCTCATAAGGGGCGCCCACATGCCCAGGAGGAAGAGGACGGCCACCACGGGCGGCATGAGAGGGAGGAGCTGGGGCAGGGCGGATAAGGATGGAATCGAAGGAAAGAGGGCTTTTGCCGTAATCCCGCATAGGGCCGCCATTACCACCACGGGTATGGCCAGGAAATTGCCTATGAGAATCCCTTTGCGCCCTTCCGCGATACTCTTTGCTGCGGAGGCCGTATTGATCACGGGTTGAGCCAGGACCCCCAGGGTGAGGTTGATATAGGCCCAGCTCAAGGCCTGTGCGGGTCCCAGATCGCCGAAAACCGTAAAAAAGTGCGATTCCGGGGATGTCCGGGCCAAGGCTCCGCTGTCAAGGATGACCCAGAGCCCCCCGATGAAAATGCCGATGAATATGACGCATATATGGATCAGATTGGTGTAGGCGGTTGCCACAAACCCGCCCACTACGTTATAGAGCGTGAAGACCGCGGCAGTCAGCGCCATCCCCGCTCTCATCGAGATCTTGTCGCCGAGAATAAACGACAGGATGGCCCCGCCCCCCACGATCTGCATGGTAACGGCCCATATGGAGAATACGAGCTGAAGCAGGCCCGCAAGGCGCGCGGTTTTTCTATCGTAGAGATTGTCCACTACGTCGAGTATTGAATAGGTCTTCCGGCCGCGCATGATGCGCGGAAGGGCTGCGGCGGTCACGCCCATGGCAACCCATATACCTGCTTGAAACCATAAGGCGCTTATGCCGTGGATATATGCCCCCTGCGCCATCCCCACGACCGATACTCCGCCTATCCACGTGCCGGCGACAAGGACGGCGATGAAAGGAACGGAGAGGCCTCTGGATGCGACCAGATAGGCCTCCGAAGAACGGGATTTTTTAGTGGCATAAAAGCTGACAAGCCAGAGAAGGCATACATACCCGGCTATGGAAAACAGGTAAACCCCCGTCACGCCGACCTGCCCTTTCCCATCTTATCTCCTTTTCCCGGCCCCCCACGGTAAAAGATCTTTGACGAGGCCACTCTTCGAAATATCACTTCTTCTTGAAAAACTGGTCCAGCCTTTCCTTGAACTGATCTTTTCCGCCCAGCTCAGTCACATAGAACCTTTCCTTATCGAGATGAGTCGAGAGGCCCTGAAATACGGAGTGGTTCACCAGGTCTTTGAAGGCGGCAATCGTCTCCATGGGCAGGGCGATCAATTCATTGACCAGTTTCTCCAGGTTGTGATCGAATTCATTGTCATCCCACACAAAATTAACGAGACCGAGCTCTTTTGCCTCGTCCATCGTAATATTGCGGGACAGAAGATAGAATTCATTGAACTTCTTGATGCCCATTATGCGGGGGAGAAAAAGGCTGCCGCCCCCGTCGGGGGTGAGGCCGATTCTCCTGTATCCCATATTCATGACCGTGTTTTTCGATGCAACCGATATATCGCAGGCGAGGCAGAGACCGAGTCCGGCACCCACCGCTACGCCCTCCACGGCCGCCACGACAATCGAGTTCATAGTGCGGATGAGGCTGATGCTCTTGTGAAGGGAGCCGGCCATGGAGTCGATAAGGGAGCTTCTGTCTTCGCTCTGTTTGAACTCGAGGATGTCGCCGCCGGCACAGAAGGCCTGTCCTGAGCCACGGATCACGACGATGGAGCTTTTTTTGTCTTCCGCATTCCTGAGGGACCGGTAAAGGGCCGGCAAAAGCTCGGAATCCATGGCGTTCTTTTTTTCGGGCCTGTTGAGCAGGATGGTGCATACCCCGCCTTTATATTCTTCTCTCACCGCATCCATGAAGTACCTCCTTTATTAAACTTAAAAATATGGGGAGAGACATGCGACAATCGATCGTGCACGTCCCCCACTTATGCCCGCTGCGAAAATAGACCCATGAAGCGGTATTTGTTCCCATTATACACCATCTTCAAAAAAGCGACTATTTAAAGGACCCCGAACCGTGCCCCCCGGTGCGGGCGAATATGCCCGTTGGAGACGAGAGACGCCTCCACTCGATTCATGTCTCTATTTCTTCACCTCTCTGCCGATTTTTTTCTCGATTGAGCCGACCTTCTGCTCGAGGCGGCCGCTCTTCCCCTTCCTGATATCAAGTTTGAGGGACGAGTATATCCTGCCGCAGTCGGGTTCGAGAAGGGCATAGGATTTCCCGATTATTGCCAGGGCTTCTTCGAGGGTTTCCACTTCGATGATAGTGCCCATAGGAGTAAGTTTATAGCTCACGCCGCTCTTATCGATGGCATCGATAATTCTGCTCACGTATTGGCTGACGCTGTCTCCCTTATCTGTCGGGAACATAGCGAATTCAAGCATGACGGACATAGGTCACCTCCGGTTTTAGATGTGCAGATTATACGACGGGGTCCCGTTGATTTCAAGGCAATCCGTCTGCTCCCGGCCATTCATCTTTTACCGCACAATTTCCCGGTATGGGACATGCTCGCGGTGCAGGCGGGGCCTGAGGGCCCGGGCACGCGTTGACTCAGGGCGGAGGATGTGGTATCAACTCGGATGGAGCGGCGCAACGCCGCCCGACCAAAGCCTTCGGAGGAGAGAGATGAGTGCAAAGTTGAGAAGCAAAGGTTTAAGTCCGGATGTTCCCCAGTACTATATGCGCAGGGTTTTCTTCAAGGCAATGGGCGCCACCGATGAGGACCTGGAGAAACCCCTTGTGGCGATCGCCAACACGTGGAACGAGGTCCTTCCGGGATCGTACCACCTCGACCGTATCGGTGCGGCCGTGAAGCGCGGCATACAGCAGGCAGGAGGGATGGCAACCATTTTCAACGTGCTTGCTCCTTGCGACGGCCAGGGGAGCGGGAACGAAGGGTTTAAATACGTCCTGCCCAGCCGGGACCTCATCGCGGCTTCGGTGGAGATGATGATAGAGCACGCAAGCTACGACGCCGCCGTGATGATCGGTACCTGCGACAAGATCGTGCCGGGTCTTCTCATGGCGGCCGCACGGTGCAACCTTCCCACGGTGGTATTTACGGGCGGCTACATGCCTTCGGGCAACTACAAGGGAGACAGGCTCGACTGCTCCTCTATGGGCAAGTATTTTGTCATGTACAAGGAAGGAAAGATCTCGGCGGAGGAATTGAAAGAAGTCGAAGGTCTCGCCTGTCCCGGACCCGGTGCCTGCTGCCTCATGGGCACGGCGAACAGTATGTGTATTGCGGCCGAGGCTGTCGGTCTTTCCCTTCCCGGCAATTCTTCCCTCTGCGCGATCGATCCTGCCCTCGAGAAGCTTGCCGAGGAGGCGGGCCGGAAGGTGATGGAGCTTCTATGGAAGGACATAAAAGCCCGGGACATAATGAACCCCGCGGCATTCAAGAACATGGTGAAGGTCTGCTGCGCCACGAGCGGCTCCACCAATCTCACCCTTCATTTCCCCGCCCTTGCCCATGAGCTCGATTACCCCTTCACTCTCGATGATTTCGAGAATATAAGCCGTGACACTCCCTCCATAATGGAGATAAAGCCCTCCGAGCCCAAATATCTTATGGAAGATTTCGAGCGGGCGGGAGGGCTTCAGGGGGTGATGAAATCGATGGAGAGTCTCCTTGACACGAGCGTGATGACGGTGAAGGGAGAGACGCTGGCGCAGAACCTGAAAGACGTCACGGTAAGGGACAAAGAGATAATCAGGCCTCTTTCGAATCCAAAGGGAGAGAACGGGGGGATTGCGGTGCTGAAGGGCAACCTCGGCGTCTCCGTGGTGAAGCAGACGGCCGTCCGGCCCGAGATGCAGAGGCATAAAGGCCCGGCCCGCGTATTCGAGCAGGAGGAGGATTGTATCGAGGCTCTCCTCTCGGGCAAAGTGCAGAAGGGGGATGTCCTGGTGATCCGGTACGAGGGCCCCAAGGGCGGCCCCGGCATGAGAGAGATGGTAATGGCCACGTGGATGCTCAAAGACCTCGGCCTCGACACCTCGGTGGCCATCATTACGGACGGACGTTTTTCAGGGACTTCCGGGGGCCCCTGCGTGGGCCATATAGTACCTGAAGCCGTAATGGGAGGCCCTATAGCGGTGCTTGCAGACGGGGACATGATCGAGATTGATATCCCGGAGCGGCGGCTCTACGCGGAAGTGAGCGACGAAGAATTTTCCCGCCGCCTGGCGGCATGGAAGGCGCCGGAGCCGAAGATTACGCGCGGCTACCTCGCCCATTTCGCAAAACATGTGACGAGCGCCGATAAGGGGGCATACCTGGATTAACAGAGAAGAGGGACCCGGATCCTTATTTTCCGGACCGGGTCCCTGCTGTGTTACTCTTACAATTTTTTGTCGGTTATTGCCTAAATATTCGGGTGGGCCTGAAATATGGCAAAATCTCTCTGGCCTCTCTTCTCGGCTTTCATGAGGACGCCCGACGATGCAGAGACGATCTCATCAAAGATTCGTCTGCCGGCTCTTTCTACCCCTTCCTTGCCCTTCAGTATTCCGCTCACATCCATATCCATATTATCTCTCATCCCCAGATAGGTCTGATGGTTTGCGGTAATTTTTATCACCGGTGCAATGGGCGATCCGCAGGGCGTTCCCCTTCCCGTGGTAAAGACGACCACCTGGCTTCCTCCGGCCACCATCCCTGTAAGCTGTTCGATATCATGGGCGGGAGTGTCCATGTAGATAAGCCCCTCTTGTGAGGGAGACGATCCATACTCGATGAACTCCTCCACGGGTCCTGAGCCCGCCTTGTAAATGCATCCGAGCGATTTTTCTTCCAAAGTGGTAATGCCGCCTTCTATATTCCCGGGGGAGGGGTTGACCTCCCTTATGTCCTGGCCCGCGGCGATGGCTTCCTTTTCCCACCAGGCCACGGCGTCAAGTATTCTTCTGCCTATTTCCGGCGTGCGGGCCCGTCTCGCCACGATATGCTCGGCTCCGATCAGCTCGGGTGTTTCCGAGAGTATCACAGTCCCTCCTTCCGCAGTGAGAAGGTCGCAGGCGATCCCTACTGCCGGGTTCGAAGCCAGCCCTGAGGTGTAATCGGAGCCGCCGCACTCCGTGCCGAGGATCAGCTCGCTCAAAGGGAAAGGCTCCCGGACCTGCCGGGCCGCGGTCGCGATCATCTCTTTTACGATCTTTCTGCCCCTGGAAACGGTTTTACCCGTCCCCCCCTCATTTTGTATCGTGATAATCTCCACCCTCTTGCCGGAAGGCTCTATGGCCCCGCCTATCTCCTCGGGAGCGAGCTGCTCGCAGCCGTTGCCCACTAAAAGGACGGCGAAGACGTTCGGGCTAATCCCGAAGCCTACCAGTGTCCTTTTAAGCATTACCCGGTCACGGCCCACCTGACCGCACCCGAGAATGTTGGGAAGGCAGACCGCGCCCCTCATACCCCTCACTATGGCCTGTGCGGCCCCCTGGGAACAGCCCACGCTCGGGATGACGAGCACGTGGTTTCGCGTCCCCGCCTTTCCGTTCGATCTTCCATATCCCTGAAAATGGATCACCCGCCCCTCCTTTTGCCGCCGCGCACGTTGTGGACGTGAACATACGCCCCTTTCCTGATCGGTGCGGTGGCCGTTCCGATGGACTCTCCGTATTTGATTACCGATTGCCCCTCCTCGAGGTCGCGAAGGGCGAATTTATGGCCCAAAGGGATGGGAGAGAGGAGTTTCACCTTTTCCACCCCTCGTCCCATGTCTACCGCTACGGTGGCATCCGCTTCGAGGGGCACAAGGGCGGTGGCTACATTATCTCCTGTGCTCAAGGCCAGGGCTTTAGTTTTCTCTTTCATACCGCCTCCGGATATTTGTGGTGTTGTCGGAAACCCTGACCAGCCCCTCTTTCAGTCGATGACGGGCACGATGAGCCCACCCGAAGGGAATATGGCTACCTTGGCCCGGGAATAATCCTTTTGGAGCAGTTTGATCCCTGCCTCCACAGTAGGAGCATGCTCGAATCCCATGGTCCCGGCATGGGATTCGGAAATCATCGATGAAACAAGGATGGTGCGAATCTTCGGCCGGATGATGACGCATTTCATCGCCATATTGAATTCGAGAGGTTTATCAGGCAGGAACGGGAGGCTCTGACCCATGGCCTCCCGCACGTAAGCCGCGGGCTTATCATGGGACCGCTCCCGGATGATGTCGAAGGATGCCAGAAATTCATCAGGCAGGGGGTGCACTGTAGGGACGGAAAGAAGAATGGCGCCCGATTCCTTGGTGATCTTATCGGGTGCGGCGAGGCCCTTCGGGAATTGATGGGCATGGGTATGAGGATAGGTCGAAGTAATGGTGATATCTACTTTTTCCTCGAACCGCACCCCAAGTTCTTTAAAACAGACTTCGACGGCTTTGGAAAAAGCCGCATCGAGGCTGCCGCCGATTACGCGGATAACGTCGCCGAACCGGTTGTATACGCAGTTTATGGAAAAGTCGAGCCCCACCGCACGGGCAACCCTCATGCACGCCTGATGAAAAGGGTTCCCCTCCGTCCTGCCTGCCGTCGATGCGGGATCGATGGTATTTTTCATATGGTGGGGCCTGATATAGGCGAAATTGGAGACTCCGGGCATTATGATTTTCGGTCCTCCCCCATAACCCGCCATCGGGTGGGGTAAAATGGAGCTGATACCGATCTTGATATCCGCTCCCGCCACATGGGGATTGATCCTGACCTCCTTTTCTTCTCCCGGAACGGAGATAGAAACGAGGTCATCACCCCATGCGTTATGCTGCACGATCCGGTAGGAGGCAGCCACCTTCTCGCCCACCTTGGCTATGAGATCATTCGCGGGCACGGGCGCATGGGTCCCCAGGGCAACCACGATAGTCACCTTCTCCGGCGGGTGCCCCTGCTCCGCGAGAAAAGGCAACAGGACCGAAAGTATGGCCGAAGTGGGGGTCGGTCTTGTGCAGTCATCGATGATTATAGCAACCGTCTTCCCGGCCGTCACAAGTTCTGCAAGAGGGAGACCCCCGACAGGTTTCAGGAGGGCTTCACGGGTCATCTGCTCTACCGGGAGAAGAGAGCCCTCCAACCCCGCGGCCGCAAAATCGACAGCTTGCCATTGTGCCGGTAAGGAGAAGTACTCCTTTCCTTCCCTGCTGGTGCACAAGTGATATTTCTTTTCCATTCCTTCCTCCTCCTTCCCGCGTCTGTTCTTAAAATTATACTACCCTTCCGTGAATGCAGTCAAACTGTTTTGTATACTGTACTTCAGCGAAAGGCCCATTCGGCGAGGAAAATTATCTTGACAACTATTTTCTTCTAAGGTACCGTATACACCCATGAAACAACGGATTCTTGAGGAACAGCTCACCATACGAAAAAAAGTGTACCACTATATCCGTGAAAAAATACTGACCGGCGCCATCGCCCCGAATGAGAGGCTGGTGGAGACGAAGATTGCCGGAGAGATCGGTACGTCGAGGACGCCGATAAGAGAGGCCCTCCACAATCTGGAGATAGAGAAACTGGTAAAATCGATCCCGAGGGTAGGATATGTGGTGGAGAGTATGAGCGCGGAGGACCTCGAGCAGATCTGCGAGCTTCGCGAGGCCATAGAAGTGCTGGCGGCGCGCAGGGCATTGGAGAGGTCCCATAAGAGGCTCGCAAAGGAGCTCGCCGCGAACGTGACGCGCCAGGAGCAGGCGATTGCCGCCAAAAATCTGAATGTCTATATAGATCTGGACACAAAATTTCATGAGACTATCGCGAGATTGAGCGGCAGCGATCGCGTGTATGAACTGGTGCAGACCTTACGGCGGCACATGCTGCGCTATAGTATGTATGCCACCCGCTTTGTAGAGACGGCGCTTCACTCCATGGAGGGTCATAAGACCATACTCCGGGCCATTGAAAAGGGTGATGTGGACGTCCTGGCCCAGGCGATCCGGGACCATCTCGACAAGGCACGAAACGACATCGTTCACAGCGTTTTCAGCACCGAATACGAGAATGACTAAAAGGCGCAATCCTTTTGTATTGACAAGTATGCCGATTCTTTTTAGAATGGAAACGAGGGGTTATTTCGGTATACAAAAATACTTTGAGGAGCGTGGAATATGAAGAAATCGGTCTGTTTTTCTGTCCTTTTTGGCGCCGCATTCATCTTCTTCCTGACTTGTCCCTTCGGGCATGCAGCTGATAACATCAAGGTAGGCATTGTCGATACTTACACCGGCCCTGCGACCGCATTCACCCAGGATGTGCTGGACGGATTCAAGCTCGCCGTCGACAAGATCAATGCCAGAGGGGGAGTGCTCGGCAGAAAGATAGAGTACACGACGCGGGACGAAAAG
>DASXUJ010000004.1 GCA_036504895.1 Syntrophorhabdaceae bacterium | reverse complement strand
AAGAGTATAGCCCTTTTTGTAGTCATTGCTTTCTTCGGCATGTGGGGCGTGCATCATTTTCTTTATAAGGTGCCCCTCAGACAGGGAGTGAAGCTTTACACGGAAAGCGACTACTTCACCATCAAGCTCATCGACACCATAAGCCACGACCGAACCACTCCGCTCAAGGCAATGGTTCTCGATAACCTCATTCACTCCTACGTATGCCTCGAAAATCCTCTTCATATAGAATATGATTACGAAAAGATCTATTCCGATGTACTCAAATGGAAATTCAAACAGGACCAGCCGTTCAAGAGCCTCACTATCGGCGGGGGAGGATATACCTTTCCCCGATATATGGAGCTGGTGTATCCCCAGGCTGCAATCGACGTCGTCGAAATTGATCCCGAAGTCACGAATATAGTGTACACCCATCTCGGTCTTCCGAAAGAGACGAGAATCAAGACGTACAACACGGACGGAAGGTGGTTTGTCATGAATTCCAAGGAAAAATACGATCTCGTATTTACCGATGCCTACAACGACCTTTCGATCCCTTACCACCTCACCACCAGGGAATTCCTTCAGGAAGTGAAGAACGTGATGAATCCCGGCGGAATACTTATGTCCAACATTATCGATAATTTTCAAAAGGGTGCATTTCTCCCCTCTTACATTAAGACACTGAGAGAAGTATTCGGAGAAAAGAACGTCTATCTCCTGTCGGTAAGCCCCGATTTCAAAAATACCCGGATCAGCACCTTTATCGTGATCGCAGGGTATGGTCCCATCGATATCAAGGATTTTGACAATCATGTCAAAATCAATCCTCAAGGCCGGGCAGCATCAGCCGTCGTACCCGAAGAGCTAATGGAAGAATTCATGAAAACCCGTCATTCCATAGTGATTCGGGACGACTATGCGCCGATCGATAATTTGATCGCCCCGATTTTCGAGGAGAGGTTCGGCTATAACAGGAGAAGTTAACTAGCTATTGATTTCATCTCTCTTTTCTCTTATTATATAGCAGTGCGGGCATAACTCAGTTGGTAGAGTGCAAGCTTCCCAAGCTTGATGCCGCGGGTTCGAGCCCCGTTGCCCGCTCTAACAACTATTGGGGCTTGCGTCGCCCCCTCACTCGGCAAAGGCCGAGCGAGCCTCCCCCTCTCGCGAGCTGTGCTCGCTAAATGAACCCCCTTGAAGATCTTGTCTCTTCTGCGTACTTCCAGCATTAGAGACGATAATTTCTCGAAATTGCTCCATATAAGACTCTCCATTAATATACTGGCCTTCTTACTTCATCGACGGAATTCTTTTAACCTGCCGTCTTAATTCGGTTTCACGGCCTTTTTGTCAGCGCTTATTTTGGGGGAAGTTCAATCTTAGGAGGCCTCATTTTGCTCCTGAAGCGAGCAAATGGCCGGACCTCCCTGTTTCCGGCAGGGGGTCATCCGCCGCAGAGAGGTCCGGTATTCAAAAGGGGGTTTTGCCTGAGCTATAAAGGTCGTCCGCTTATCTCGCGAACTGCTCCCTCAGTTCTCTTTTCAATATCTTTCCCGCAGCGTTGCGCGGGAGATCGGAGACTATGTACACCGTTTTCGGGACCTTATATCCCGCTACTTTGCCTTTACAATAATTGGTCAGCTCCATTGGCTCGATCGCTGCCCCGTCTCTCAGAACACAGACAGCGGTCACTGATTCACCCCATATTGGATGGGGCGTGCCGATCACGCACGACTCTTTGACGATGGGATGGGTGTGGAGCACCTTCTCTACTTCGGCGGGGTACACGTTTTCTCCCCCGGTTATGATCATGTCTTTGAGACGGTCGATCACCCTGATGTAGCCCCTCTCGTCCATGGAACAGACGTCCTCAGTATGAAACCATTCGCCTCTGAAGGACTTATCCGTTTCGACCGGTTTTTTCCAATAGCCCAGCCCGATCCCAGGACCCCTGATAATCATCTCTCCTGTGCCCCCCGGGTCCACCGCCTTGCCCGATTCATCGACCACGAGGACCTCCATATCGTAACTCGCCCTCCCGCAGGACTCGAGAATGGTCCGGTCGCCCCTCAGGAATGCCTCATTAATGTCTCTGGTGGAGAGGTTAGTGGTCACGCCCGTTGACTCGGTAGTGCCGTGATGCTCGCCGAGGAGATTCCCAAAGGTGTCGATGAACTGTTTATACACGGAGGGAATAATCCCCGCCCCCGCGAACCAGAGTGACCGCCAGCTTGTGACATTATATTTCGACCGGTTCGGGGAGTCGAGTATCATCATTACCATGGGGGTCGCGAACATGCCTGCGGTCAGTTCTTCCTTTTCAGTCGCGGAGAGGAATAGATCGACGTCCCAGCGATTGAAAATATAGGCGGGACAGGCTGAATAGAAGCTGCCGAAGAAGGTGTAATGGGCGGTGATGTGATACATGGGGCAGACGACAAAAACCCGGTCGTCGATGGATAAATTGTTATTTTTCGAACAGACCCTGCCCGCGTGATAGTAGTTTCCATGGGTCTGCATTACCCCTTTCGGAAGGCCCGTGGTGCCGCTTGTATACATAAGCATGGCGATGTCGTCCTCGAAAACCTCCGACACCGGGTCGGCGGGAGAGCCGCTCCGGATAAGGCCCTCGTAACTGAGCCATCCTTCCGGCTTCTTACTCGGGGCTCCAAAGTATACCAAATGTTTGATCGACGGTACGGAATCTCTGATGTCCAGAGCCATATCCGCAAACTGATCCTGAACCAAAAGTATCGCCGGTTCCGCGTCTGAGAGCACGGCAGCGATTTCAGGGGGAGCGAGACGGAAATTGCAGACCACGAAGATGATGCCTGCACTGGGTATGGTAACTGCCGATTCCATATATTCGAAGCTATTCTGACTCAGTATGGCAACCCGGTCGCCCTTCTTTACGCCTAATCTATAAAGGGCATCAGCCATTCTGTTCGCCCGGTCCCGCAGCATCTGATACGTTAAAATTCTTTCCCCCTCCACCTCCTTCATCGCGATTCCTTCGGGGTGGAGCATGGCATTTCTATTAAGAAGCGTCCTGATCGTAGAGAAGCTCTTTCTATCTCCCATATCGTTCCTCCATCTTGCCCTTTCTATCTCCTTTCTTCTTGGAAGCAATAACGATGCCGTTCTAGACGATGCGTTCTTCTGTGTCATTTTAATATTTTATCTTCCCCTTGGGGGGCTGGAGAGCTGTATATCCTGTATACAATCTGTATGAGATTTAGTCACGGGAGGTGTATGAAGAATAGTCAGAAAATTTTAGATTATCTGCATCCGGGGGACAAATTTAGTATATAATTAGTCTATCTTCAACAAATGATTGTCTTCAGGTGCTTATGAAAGAAAAAGGGAAGAAGGGGGAGTTCCCTCTACGCGGATCCGAAACCGGATCACGGCCGCCCGCCGTACCGGGTCTACGGGGACGGCCTCAAAAGGCGAAGGCTCCAAAGGCGCCTGCTTCAGCCTACAGGATCCTTTTCGACCATGGGAGTGACGCCATCTTCCTTCTCGCCGATAATATCATCCTCGACTGCAATGAGAGGGCCGCCTATGTTTTCAGGTCCGAAAAAGAAAAGCTGTGTGGTCGGCTCGTCGACGAGCTCCTGCCGGCCCTTCAGCCGGACGGAACGCCTTCTCTTGAGGCGTTTGTCGCAAGGACGGACGAAGTCTTTTCAGGAAAGCCTCAATCCTTCAGGTGGAGATGGCAACCGGACGGCTGCGTCTCTTTTGAGGCAGAGGTACGTCTCGACGCGATATCCCCGGGAGTCGACAGGGTCCTTCAGGTCCTCATTCGTGAAGGTACAAAAGATAGAGATGCGGAAGAAGCCCTTAAGGAATCGGAAAATAAATTCAGGGACCTCTCCGAAAAATCGCTCGTGGGCGTCTACCTTATTCAGGACTGGGTCTTCAAATACGTGAATCCGAAGCTGGCCGACATCTTCGGCTACACCGTCGAAGATCTCCTGAGTACCATAAAACCCGTGGATGTGGTGGCTCCCGAAGACTGGCCCATGGTAAGGGACAACATATGGAAAAGAATCTCCGGGGAAACCGCGTCGATCCATTCCCAGTTCCGTCTTATCACCCGGAGCGGGAAGGTCAAGAATGTTGAAGTCTATGGATCGAGGACCGTCTGCCATGGCAAGCCTGCCCTCGTCGGCACTCTCCTCGATATTACGGAGCGGAAGGAGCGGGAAGAGCTTCTGAGGCAGGCAGAGAGGAAGTACAGGAGTATTTTCGAAAATGCCGTGGAAGGGATCTTTCAAACCACCCCGGACGGCCAGGTAGTTGCCGCAAACCCCGCTCATGCCAAAATGTTGGGCTACAATGATCCGGAGGAGCTTATCGCTTCCCTTCACGACGTTACCCATCAGGTTTATGCGAAAAAGGAGCGTCGTGCGGAATTCATGGATCTCCTTGATAAAGAAGGCCTCGCCATCGGGTTCGAATGCGAGATGGTCAAGAAGGATGGCACCTTGATCTGGGTTTCCCTCAATGCCCGCCGGGCGATCGATGAAGAGGGGAAAACCTTTTTTTATGAAGGCACCATTGAGGATATCACGGAGAAGAAGCGTGTTGAAAACGATCTTCGCCTTCTCAACGAATTCAATAAAGCCATCATAGATCACGCGCCGGTGGCCATCTTTACCCTCGATAAAGATGGCATCTTCACAAGCATCAACCCCGCCCTAGCTACGCTCTCGGGCCTGGGTCCGCGGGCAGGGGAGAAACTGATAGGGTTCAGTTGGCTGGAAAACCCTTATACCATCCAATGCGGCCTGGCACGCTACATTGAAGCAGGTCTAAGGGGCGAACCCTTTCAGCTCTGGGATTTCCCTTTTATGACCTACCGGGGCGACCGGAATATCTTCATGGACTTCAGGGGAGTGCCCCTCAAGGATAAATACGGGGATATAGAAGGTCTTCTTTGTATCATAGAGGAAACAACCGACAGGGTGAAAATACGGGCCAAGCTTATGCAGGAGGCGAAGCTCTCCACCATCGGCCGCCTCGCAGCAGGCATTGCCCATGAGCTGAACAATCCTCTCGGAACCCTCGTGGCCTACTCAGAGCGAGCCCATCGATGCGTCGACTCCTTCAGGGGGCTTCGTCCTACCAAGGGGGTTGAAGTAGAGAAGCTGGAAGGCTACCTGAACATAATAGAGGAAGAGGCATTCAGATGTAAGCGGGTGGGCACCGATATCCTCTCTCTCTTCCAACGAGAGGGCCTCGAGATAGGGCCCCTTAATGTGAACGAGCTTCTTAATGGAGTGGCCGATCACATGAATATTGATCGTGCGGCAGTCAGGATCGTGAAAGACCAGTCCGACTGCCTGCCGGAGATACCTGGAGATGTGAGCGCGCTGCGCCAAGTCTTCATTAATCTTATCACTAATGCCATGGACGCGGCCGAGGGCAGGAGGGATGCGACTATATGGATAAGAACCGGCCTTCATGAGGACCGGGTCCTGGTTGAGATAGAGGATAACGGCACGGGGATTCCGGAATCCATCGTTGACAAGATTTTTGAGCCTTTTTTCACCACAAAAGAATCAAAAAGCGGGATTGGACTCGGGCTCTCATTGTGCCATGATTTCGTGAGAGATCTGGGGGGCAGCATCAAAGTTGTGAGCAAACCCGGTCACGGGACCACATTCACCGTGTCCCTACCAATTCATAATGACGACAGCAGGGAGGTTAGGCTGCGATGATTCATGTGTTGATTGTTGATGATGAAACGAGGCTCGTGGAAGCGTTCAGAGAGCACCTTTCCGAGGAAAAGATGACGGTCTCCACCGCCTCACGCGCGAGCGAAGCCCTCCTGACGCTCAAAACCGAGCATATAGACGTGGTGGTACTCGATATCAAACTTCCGGATATGGACGGCGTGGATCTGCTCATGAAGGTCAAGCAAGGCGAACCTACCTTGGAGGTCATCATGCTCACCGGTTTTGCGTCCGTACCCACGGCCATACGGTCCATGAAACTTGGTGCCTACGATTACCTGACCAAACCCTGTAAAATGGCGGATCTCTCAAAGGTCATCACGAAGGCATATGAAAAGAGGACGCTCACGGTAAAAACCATTCTCCTCGAAGAGCAGCTCCAGCGAATAGGCGCCCATGACGAATTCGTCGGATCGAGCGATGCGATGGCAAAAGTAAGAAACCTCATCTCCCTCGTTGCGCCGGCCAAATCTCCGGTACTCGTACTGGGAGAGACGGGTACCGGAAAGGAGCTTGCCGCCATGGCGATACACGATCTCAGCCCCAGGTCCGGTCGGCCCTTTGTCACCATCAATTCGAGCACTCTTCAGGATACGATGCTGGAGAGTGAGCTCTTCGGCTATAAGAAAGGTGCATTTACGGGCGCGGAAGGCGACAAGCTGGGCCTTCTCGAGATAGCCAACCACGGGACCTTTTTTGTAGACGAGGTGGGCGACATGGGTTTGGGCATACAGGCGAAAGTTCTGCGGGCGCTTGAAAAAGGGACTTTCCGGAAACTCGGCGACACCAAAGAGATCAAAGTCGACGTCCGATTCATTTTTGCCACCAACAAAGATCTTAAAATTGAAGTGCAGGAAGGCAGGTTCCGCAAAGACCTCTTCTTCAGAATAAACACTTTCATCCTTAATCTTCCCCCCTTGAGAGATAAGAAGGAGGATATTCCTCATCTCGCCTCCTATTTCCTTAGTAAATTCTCCCGGGGAAGCAGGAGGAAGCGGTTTTCCCGGGAGGCCATGGATGTATTAACCTCTTACGAATGGCCGGGCAACGTGAGGGAGCTCGCGAATGTGGTGGAGAGGTCGGTTCTCATGAGCAATCAACGGGAGGAGATTCTCGCCGAAGACTTTGCCGAAGGGATACTGACTGCCATGCCGGGCGGGGCGGACGCGGAGAGTACCCCTGCCGGAGGGAGAATCCTTGCCCTTTCGGATATGGAGGCGGAATATATCCGGAGCGTGCTCAGATCGGTAAAAGGCAACAAGAGCAAGGCTGCACGCCTTTTGGGGATAAGCCGAAAGGCCCTCTATGATAAGATAGACGTCGGTGCGGAAGAGCTGCAGGGGGAACGGATATCCTAGGCTGCCGATTTAAGACTTCTTATGCGCGTCAACCTCTTTAAGCGGTCTTGCACTGTTCCGGCGGTTCCGCCATAGGCTCCGCCCCTTTATCAGTCTCAAGATTCCTTAGTCTGAGCTCCAGAAGGGCGTAGCGCTGGATCAGCTCTTTATTTACTTCCTTCACCCTGGAGATGGCAATAGAATAGTGCATGAGGAGAAATATGAAAAAGACGAAGATGATGCCCATTACCGCCGTCAGATAATAGAACCCCGTGATCCCGCTGATAATCCCCACCAGGCCCGGCCACAGGCTCAGCACCGCTATTGCGCACGAAGTAAGAAGCCACAGCATGGCGTATTCTTCCCTCAGCCTCTCCTTTCTGATGAGCTCGAAAGTGGCGATGAAGAATGCGATGCTTATGCAACCTATTACGATTTGTATCTGGAGCATGCCATACCCCCTATATCCTCTTGAAAAGGTCGATGAACATCGCAAGCAGTACCTTACCCATATAATAGGCAGCCCGGATCCGGGTGATCGAAGAGGCGCCGAACATGCGGTTCTTCATCTCCGCGGGCAGTTCAAGAATCCTGAACTTCCTTTTATGGGCAAATACGAGAGACTCCGGTTCCGGATAATCCTGGGGGTAATGGTTTGCGAAGAGCTTCAGCGCTTTGCGGTTCACAGCCCTGAAACCACTGGTGGGGTCCGTCACCACAAG
>DASXUJ010000003.1 GCA_036504895.1 Syntrophorhabdaceae bacterium | reverse complement strand
GGGATGAAGGACCATCTGCCTTCTGTCGATCTTGCGAAGGCGGGGCTTTTTTTGTTCCTTTTTTTTCTCTTCGGGGACGGGGGAACTGCTGCAGGGGAAGAGCGTTTTATTGTCCAAGTAAACCCTCTCAAGTGGCTGTATTTACAGGCTTATTATACCACATGACGCGAAGAGATTCCAAGGAAAACGTTATGGATAGGGAGATTATTTCACAGGCTCCCGGAGCCGTACTCGATGTACGGAGGAGGGCCCAACCGGAGCATGGCGGTGCATATGGGCCATCCCCAAAAATGCAGTGGCCGTCCAAGTGAGCAAAAAATGTACCGAATATATTCGAACGGACCCATGCCTATGCCCCGTGCCATACTTTAACAATAAACTGCGCGCTGAGCGGGAGGGGCCTGGGAGCGTCTTGGGTCCAGTCCCGAAGCAGGCGGGGCAGGACGGGTGGCCCCCTTAAGCCCACCCGTCCTGCCCCCAACAATTGTGCCCCTTCGTCTCTTTAATTCTCTCATCTTTGGGAAAGGCCATGAGGGAACTACCTTTGCGCCCTTTCCTCGTCCAACACCCGGCGGATTGCCTCTGCCACCTCACGTTTGGCGAGGGGTTTCATCAGGAACTCTCTGATCCCTGCCGCCCTCGCATCCTCAGGGGAAATATTTGCGGTATACCCCGTGAGAAGGATGATCGGGATATCGGGCCGCACCTTCAATAGTTCCTGGGCCAGGGCGAACCCTGTCATTGCCGGCATGGTATAGTCCGTAATGACCGCATCGAACCTGTTGGGGTCAAGGAGGAACAGGGAGAGGGCGTCACGGCTGTCCGTGGTCCCGATCACCCTGTATCCGAGGCCCCGGAGGGTTTCCCGGCCCCACTGCAAAAGCTCATTCTCGTCGTCAACGAAGAGAATGAGCTCGCTCCCGCGAGGGATGTCGCCCAGGACGGATTCGTCCGGTTGAACGGACAACTCGGCTTTGGGGAGAAAGACTTTAAAGAGGGAGCCTTTTCCCTGCTCACTCTTGACGGTGATCTCCCCGTGGAGGCTTTTCACGATGCCGTAGGCGACCGCGAGGCCCATGCCGGTGCCTTGTCCAGGCTCTTTTGTGGTGAAAAAGGGCTCGAAGATCCTTTTCAGGGTATCGGGCTCCATGCCCGTCCCGGTGTCTTTTACCGTGAGGAGCAGGTGAGGCCGGGGCGCCAATCCGGAAGGGAGCGCAGACCCGCTCGCATCACTTACGGTTATGGTAAGCCGCCCTCCTTTATCCCCCATGGCGAAAGCCCCGTTGGTACAAAGATTCATAATTACCTGCTGCACCTGTGACGGATCGGCAAGAACCTTGTCTGACGTGCTCTTTACCCTCACCTCGATCTTCACCGTGGAGGGAAGGGATGCCCTTAAGAACTTCACCGTCTCCCTGATGAGGGGGCTCAGTTGCAGAGGGACGATCTCATGGTGGGTCTTCCGGCTGAAGGCGAGGATCTGCTTCACGAGGTCCCTTCCTCTGAACGCCGCTTTCAGGACATGCTTGAGGCTCTGGTCCATGGCGGAATTGCGAGGCACATTGCTATCGATTGCCATCTCGGTGAACCCCAGAACAGCGGCGAGAATGTTGTTGAAATCATGGGCGATGCCCCCCGAAAGGGTGCCTATGGCTTCCATCTTCTCTGTTTGGCGGATTCTTTCCTCCATCTGCTCCCGCCTAGCCGCTTCCGATTTGAGGCTTTCGAGCGCCTCCTTCAGGTCGGCGGTTCGTTCCCGGACCCGCCTCTCCAGCTCCTCATGGGCCTTTCTGAGGGCGTCCTCCACACGCTTACGTTCCGTGATCACCTGGAAGAAGACGGATATGCCCTTTCCCCGCGGATAGATCCGCACGTCGTACCAGTTCTCATAGGGCGGGGCTTCGAAGAAGGCTTCGAAAGTCATGGGCGTCTTCTCCCGGATCGCCCGGACGTAGTTCCGGTGAAAGAGGGATCCCACGGCTTCGGGGAAGGCTCCCTCAAATGGCTTTCCGATTATGTCTTTTCTGTTTCTTTTTAAAAGGTGTTCTGCGGTGGCGTTAAAGTAGGTAAACACGAGGTTCTCGTCTAAGGAAAAGAAGGCCTCGCCGATACTTTCGAGGATCTCGACCACTCGCCGGGCAGATTCATCGATTGCTTTGGCAGCCTGTGTTCGTTCAGTGATGTCCCGTATTACGCTCAAGAGAACGCGCTCGCTGCCAACGGTAATCCCGCGCGAGCTGACCTCCACCGGGAAAGTAGTCCCGTCCTTCCGGCGGTGTTCCGTCTCAAAGAGAATGCCCGATGAGTCCGCAACATCCATCTGGGTGTAAGTGAGCGGGTAGCCCGTCGGACCACGAAGGTCGTATATCTTCAATGAGAGCAGTTCTTCCTTGCTGTAGCCGTAGGCCTTCACCGCGGCGTCATTCGCTTCGACGATGGCGCCGTCCGCGCCGCGGATGAAGAGGATAATATCCCTCCCGTGGCGGGCAAGAAGCTGATAGCGCCTCAACTCGTCCTCCATCCGCTTCCGTTCGGTGATATCGGTGAGGGCGGTGCGTATTATCTTTTGTCCGTCGACCTCTACCGCGATGCTGTCGAGTTGGGCATGCAATAGTGACGCGTCGCGCGTCTTGAGTGCGAGCTCGCAGGTATGCCTCCCCGTTGATTCGAGGGCCTGTCGTTGATACATATAGAATACGTCATGAAATTCCGGCTGGATAAAACGGGAAAAAGGCTTATTGATAAGAGATCTTCTTTCAATACCCAGAAGGCCTGCCGCGGTGAGGTTTATCTCGGTGATCATACCCTTCTCGTTGAGCGTGAGATAACCGACCGGGGCGAGGTCGTAAAGCTCGAAGTACTTCTCCCGTGACTTTTCCACCTCCAGGTGAGATCTTCGAAGCTCTTCATTCTGCATCTCCAGCTCGATCCGGTAGACTTCAAGCTCGTGGGTAAGCGTGGTGGGGTCCGGAGGCAGCCCTTTTGCCGGCCGCAGAGAGAGGAGTTTCTCGGCCTTCTCCCGAAGTGTAGTGTTATCTCTTGAGCCCGACTTACTTTCCGGCATTAAACCTCCAATAAAGAATATCTATCCCGGGATGTTTACGCCCGAATGTTCAGGCACAGATGTGTGTCGGGCTAATGGCGATCAGCCTGTCAATGTTCCATTATACCATAAACTTTATTCCCGTAAAAATCTCCTTTGGTCAAACTTGGCTGTTGCGCCCCTCGCTCCCCCCGGTATTCTGCTATAGCCGGGAGAGGCGCCGTAACGGCCGGGCAATCTGCCCCCCCGCCGTGGGTGAAGAGATTCTGCGCCCGGAAGGTGGCGGCGTGAGAAACATAGTGGTATCAAACTATTGACATCGGGGGTCCGGCAGTGATTATTTAATATAAATTTAATTTATACGAGAAGGGAGGAATAAAAATGGAGGAAATTGCCAAAGTTGAAATCAAAGAGTTCCAGAAAAACCCGGATGGCTCATGGGTATGTATCAAGAATTCGGATATAACCACTAAATCCGGAAGGGTTATAAGGGTATCACCGGGCACCACGTTCCGCCCGGGCGGCAAAGTCTCGGGACTCGAAGTTGCAAAAGCGCTTGACGAAGTCAGCGGGCAATAAAAAGCGTAAATGCCTTGAATTCCGGTATTGCGGCGTGGGAGAGATATTGCGTCGAGGCTCATAGCTTTGAATTCAGCATCTCTCCCGCCACCCTTTCCAATTTCGACAGTTCATATGCTCTATTCTGTTCCCCCTTTCTGAATAGTTACAACGAACAGAACCCAGGGGCAACAACATCTACCTCGTCAGTACGAAGTGATGATTTATGGTCGCGCCCATTTTTCCGCTTTGAAGCCGCTATGACAGACAAAGGGCTTTCTATATAATTTCAATAATTGAGTTGCTGATACACATACTCTGACTCGGAAATGGTGCAGAATATTGTGATATGTAGGGGTTGCGAGAATGATAAAAGGGCCTTATTGTTTAAAATGCAAAACGAACGTGTAAGACGTAGGGTCATGGTTGTCGATGATGAAGAGGACATCGCTAGGATGCTTGGTGAGATGCTCCGTCGCTTGGGTTATGCGTCGGTCGTGTGCGATAGGCCGGAGAATGCTCTCAAATTGTTCTTGAACACCCCGGAACGATTCGACGCAGTTATTGTGGATGAGATGATGCCGGTCTTAAAGGGAACTCAACTGACCAGACAGCTCCTCAGGATAAAAGACGATATACCGGTAATATTATTGACCGGCCATGGTGATATGATTTCAGTTGATGAGGCCCGGGAGAGCGGCGTACGGATCACCTTGACAAAGCCGGTAGAGAAAGCAATCCTTGGTGAAGCTCTCGCGGGCCTTTTGAAGTAGAAACATATTGCCTGTTGTGCCGATGTTGAAGTCCTGAAGGGATGCCCCGATGATCCAGTGAAGCGGCGTCTTGAGCATCTCTGCTCCTCGGCCTCCCGTGAGGGTCACATGGAAGTGATATAAAATTAAAGGCTTTCCTTTTAAGGAAATAATTCCGCGAAGCTTCGGGGGTCGTAGCTGGAATGGAGATAGACCTGGGGAAAGGCGTTGAAGAGCTCCGGCACGGTATAGATATTCCGCAATATCATCAGGATGTGGGCATCGCCGGACCAGATCGCGATGGGGTGCCGGTCCCGGGACGCCTTTGCGCAGCAATTGGCAACAAAGCGGCAATCCATGTCGATCACCGTCTCCGATCCTGTAGTGCCGCCGGCCGCGAATTCCCGGCAGAAGGCGAAAATGTGCGTATAGAGGGGCTCTGCACTGTAATCGAAGACCCTGCCGCGGGTCTTCAGGGTTTCCACGAGCATGTCGATCTGCTCGAGGTAGAGCAGCTGGTGCTTCCATATATTGTCGATCCATTCCACGTCATGCTCCTGCCGTGTATGGTAGGTGCGGGAGAAGCTCTCGAAACCCCGCTTCTGCTCTTCATAGATTTCCTGAGACAGCCCGATGTCGAGGTTATAGGCCACATCTTCCATGACCTTGAGGAATTCACCCAGCTCCTTATATAAGGCGGGAAGGTATTTCCGGTACGTCCAGTTATGGGTGCGCTTGATGAAACCCATGTAGCTGAAGATCTGATTGATATGGGTGGAAGGAACGTGGCCCGGCTGGCGGTACATACCCATGTTCAGCGCCCTTGCCCTGCGGGGGTCCTCGGGCCGTTCGATGTTCAGCTCCCGGGGGATATAGGCGGAAAACATATTGCTGTCCAGGATATTGTCATAGGGGCTTCCCTGAAGCGCCGATTTAAGAGACTGAGGGTATCTGTCCATTACCGTCATTTAGGCCTATCCTCCGTATGAAGTTATCGCCCTTTCTCACGTAAACATAAGGATAATAATACTAAAAATTAAATCGAAGAGGCCGTCGGGGTAACGCCACCGCGTCGGGGTTGCCCCCGACAATTGGATGTCCGGAGGAGGAGGCGGGAAGGGATGTTCCGAAATAATCTTGTCGGCGGAACCATTTCCCATTAGAGGCTGTTATAACACGTGATCGGTCATGAGCTATGGTTAAGGGGGGCGTCGGAAGAAACCTCATCCGCCGATTTCTTTACTCTCGTTGCGCCCATGTAAGCCTTATCATAGAAATCGGTCTGGAGGGAATCTATCTTTACCCCATTGCCGGCAGAACCCGGGAATGAGTGGATGAAATTACCGTCACCGATATAAATCCCCACGTGAGTGGGATATTTTGCATTTCTTTTGGTTTTGAAGAATACCAGGTCACCCACACTCAACTCTTCCCGTGAGATCCTCGGTCCCGTCTTATACTGGTCCCGGGCGAACCTCGGAAGGGGGACATCGAAGATATCGTAAACTTTCTGTACAAATGCCGAGGAATCAAGGCCGCGCACATTTTCGCCGCCATAGCGATAAGGGGTGCCCATGAAGCTTCTGGCGACTTTTACGAGCATATATCTTTCTTCGCGACTCTTCCAGGACTTAAGGGCCCTGGTCGGAAAATCCACAATATCATCTCCCGTTGCGGACTCTCCTGTCTTCGGAATGAGGAGTACCCTCCCGGGAGACAACCGTTGAGTCAGATTGCTGTTTGACTCGAGGATATCATCCTTTTCAACGTCGAATTTCATCGCGATTTTTTCGACGGTATCGCCTTTTTGGGCCGTATATTCTATAAATTCGCCATCATCTTCCCCTGCCTCGAAAACTGCAGTCGCGGCGCGGCCGTTTCTCGCTCTTCTGCTATCCTTACGGCCTTTCCGCAGAACTGCCTTCTGCCGGAGCCTCGGATTCTGCTTCTTCGAGCCTTCAATGCTTTTGACTTTTTCACCTGAAACCGAACGCTCTTTTTGCGTCCGGTTCGGGTTATCTCCCGATTTTGTTTTAGAAAAAACAAACACTGACGTGGACAGCAAGAAGCATGCACCCGCAAATGTAATCAATATGAATTTACCCATAGTTTCTCCCCGGCTCTGACGGTGCAAGTATGGTACCACACAAGACCCGGGCACGTAGCATCAATATTATTAATAGGTTATAAAATTGCATCACCATGAAGCATTCTCATTTGTGAGATAAAGTCTCTCATTTTCTTAGATCGGGTGTCTTATTTTTGACGGTGTTGACGGAGGTATAATGCTCTCCCGGACACCGTGATCCCCAATTCTCGCAAGATTGGGATGGCTTTCTTACAGGTTTCCGTGCTGCGAAAAAGCGAACATGAAAGGTCCGGCAGTGAAAAATTCACTACTTTTCGATATATATTTTCTTAAGTTCGGTCCAGTACGGTGATTTCATAAGTCTCCTGAGACCTTCGTTCACCTTTTTCAGTAACTCCGTATCTTCTTTGCGGACGGCGTAGCCGAACATCTCTTCGGTCATGCCGAACTCACCCAGAATCTTCACGGGTTTTGTCCCGGCCGCGTCGAGGGCCGGGGCGTCGTTCATCGCCGCGGCCGTGATACGGCCGTTGATCACGTCTTCGATGGCGAGCATTGGGGAGTCATACTGAACCAGTTCCAATCTCTTGCCCGCCTTCCCGATAAGATTTACCTTAATCCAGTTCGCCTCTGCCGTACCGCGCTGCACCCCGATCTTATTCCCGTCGGACAGGGCCTGCTCCACCGTCACCCTTGCTTCTTTCCCGGCGATCAGGATTTGCCTGGTTTTCCAGTAGGGAATGGAGAAACTGACTTCCCTTTTCCGTTCGTCGGTGATGCTCATGCCCGAAGCCACTATATCGATCTTCCTCGACTTAAGGCTCGGGACGATCCCTTCCCAGTCTACGGGCTGGTGTTTCACCTCAAAACCCATCTCCTTCGCAATCCAGTCCAGGGACTTCACATCGAACCCGTCCGGCTTGCCTGCTTTATCCACATAGGCAAAAGGCGGGAATTTGGCATCGATCCCGTTGATGTAGACTTTTTCGGCGGCGATGACCGGTGTCGCAGCCAGGATAAGTGATGACGACAGCGCGAAAAACAGGCCCCAAAACTTCCCTTTTCCCATCTATTTTCCTCCCGTCCGCACGTGGCAGGCCCCCGTAAGCAAGGGGGCGGTATTGTCAGAGTTGGTTGAAGACTAAACAAATCCAATGGGACTGTCAAGAAGGAGGCGGCTGCATTTTGCATGACTATAATTTTCCCCATTCTTATCTATCTATAGCAAGCAGCATCGGGGAGATAGAAAAGCGGTTAATGCGTGGAAGCGTTCATGCGTGAATGGGGAAGGGTAAACGCATCTAAACCATTGGAAGAAGAGAGAGTAATAACAGGTGTGTTATTGGTCTCTGCCCAGCTCGCACCGCGAGCGAGACCAACAGTAGGCGCCTTAAGCGAGGGGAGGCTCGGCGGGCTTTGCCCGTCGAGGGGGCGACGCAAGCCCCAATAATTGGATCAGGCGCTCCCGGAAAGAGAGTGATTTTCGGAAGGAGAATAATTGAGTTCAGGAGCAGGGGGGGCGGAATATGACGAAGGGCTGTGAGTGAGTGATCGGGGATTACCTACGCGCGCCCCTAAACCCTCGCGCCCTTGACCGGCTCCCGCAAAACATCCTCCACAAGGTGGGCCAGCTCTTTTTCGCTAAGGACCTTGGGAGCGCATGCGCTGATGCCTGCCCGAAGCGCCTCGTCCACCGCCGTCTCGTTATCGATACCGGTCAACAGGATTATGGGAACATCCGGCCGGAGCTCCTTGAGGCGCCCGGCGAGCTTGATTCCCGTCATACGGGGCATGACGTGGTCGGTGATGACGAGGTCGAAATTGCCGGGATGAGCGCGGAAAAGCGCAAGGGCCTGGAGGCTGTCCGTCGTTGCCGTCACTTTGTAACCCATGCCCTCCAGCCTTCCTATATTCATCTCGATAAGGATCTCGTCGTCATCAACGAAGAGAACATGTTTCCGTGCCTCCGAACGTTTCGGACGGGGCATATATACCTCCTGATATCTCCATAATTTATATGGTTTTTTTATTCAAGTATGTGATCTAAGGCATTCTTTCGTGAAAAAAATAGTATCCTACCCTACAATACTAAGCAAGTACGGGGCAGCTATGGGTGGGATCAGAAGTAATGCTCCTTTCTTTGACCGGGAGACGACGCCCTCCCCTGGTTTCCGTATCCGGCGGCGTCAGGGAAGAAAAGGGGCAAGGTCGGCGCCCACCCCCGCCGGTTAGGGATTTGACGGAGCCCGGCTTGATATCTCTTCCCGGAAATGCTACACTCTAGTTTGTAAGAGATGTAGTGGCCCTAAAGGGGAGTAGCTGGATACGCGCGCATCGTCATTCCATTCGGTTTGAACCGAATCGGTGGCGCGGTCAGAATGTATGATCAGCAAGACCTTTACCGAAATCTTCGGTAAAGGTCTTTTTTTTTGCTCCACAATTCTTTTCAGGAGGAGATATCCATGAGTAACGGCGTGAGTCACGCACAATCTGTCGAAGAAGTCTTGAAGGCGTTCCACACCGACCTCGACAAGGGTTTAAGCGATCCCGAGGTCAAGGCCCGTACTGCCGCGTACGGCAAGAACGAGCTCCAGGAGAAAGAGAAGCCGAGCTTCTTCGCCCTCCTCATGCGGCAGTTCGCCAATTTTCTCGTCATCATCCTCATCATCGCCGCGGCCGTCTCCCTCGCGTTGGGAGAGTGGATCGACGCGGTCGCCATCCTCGTCATCGTGGTTCTGAATGCGGTAGTGGGCGTGGTCCAGGAGTCGAAGGCAGAGGAGGCATTGGCCGCCCTCAAGAAGATGTCGGCCCCCAACGCCCAGGTCATCCGGGACGGCCGCCAGGTATCGGTCCCTTCGGCAGAGCTCGTCCCGGGCGATGTGGTGATGCTCGAAGCGGGCAACTACGTGCCTGCCGACATGCGCCTCGTGGAGACGGTGAACCTCAAGGTGGAAGAGGCCTCTTTAACCGGAGAGTCGGTGCCGGCAGAGAAGGAGGCAACGGCGCTCCTCGGCGAGGATGTCCCCTTAGGCGACAGGACCAACTCCGCCTTCATGAGTACCCTCATCTCCTACGGAAGAGGCAAAGGCGTCGTCACGGGCACGGGCATGAGTACGGAGATCGGAAGAATCGCCGAGATGCTCCAGTCCTATGAGGAACAGGCTACCCCCTTACAGGTTAAGCTCAATGAACTCGCCAGGTGGCTCGGCATCGCCTGCCTCGTCATCTGCGGCTTCATCTTCGCCTACGGCCTGGTGCGCTCCACCACCTTGTCCGACATTTTCAATAAAGGCTTCATGGCCTATCTCATGGCGGAGAAGGAAACGATCGTCGAGCTCTTCATGGCTGCCGTGAGCCTGGCCATCGCCGCCGTGCCCGAGGGGCTTCCCGCGGTCGTCACCATATGCCTTGCCATCGGCATGCAGAGGATGATCCGACGCAATGCGTTGATCAGAAAGCTCCCCGCGGTCGAGACCCTGGGGTGCGCCACCGTCATCTGTACGGATAAGACGGGGACACTCACCCAGAACGAGATGACCGTGGTCCAGGGATGGTCCGACGGCAAGCTCTTCCACCTGACCGGCCAGGGCTATAACCCCACGGGTGATTTTTCCTCACAGGAACGGCCTCTCAACGCAGAATCCGACCCTTCCGTCTCCGCGCTCCTTCACGGCGGCCTCCTCTGCTCCGATGCAAAGCTCGAAGAATTCAATGAAGACGGGGTCCGGGGTTGGCGCATCGTGGGCGATCCCACGGAAGGCGCACTGGTCGTGGCCGCTGCCAAGGCAGGGTATTGGAGAGAGGCGACAGAGGAGCTCATGCCCCGGGTTATGGAGATACCTTTCGATTCGGACAGGAAAAGAATGACCACCGTTCACGAGTGGAGGAACGGCGCGGGCAAAAGTCCCATCTTCGGCGACAAGAATATCCTGGCTTTCGTAAAGGGCGCCCCTGATATCATCTTAAAGCTCGCCGATACAATCGTTTCCGACGGGAAGGCGGTCCCGCTGACCGACCAGAAGAGAAAGGAGATCCTCTCCGTGAACCATGACATGGCGGGACAGGCCTTACGGGTCCTGGGCATCGCCTGCAGGTCCATGAGTACGGTCCCCGAGGGGCAGGGGTTTGAGACAGTAGAGACGAGACTCACCTTCGTGGGCCTCATGGCCATGATCGACCCTGCGAGACCCGAGGCCCGGGCAGCGGTTGCCGTGGCACGGAAAGCCGGACTCAGGACCGTGATGATCACGGGCGACCACAAGGATACGGCGGTGGCCATTGCGGGAAAGATCGGGCTCCTCACCCCGGACGGCATCGTGCTGACCGGAGAAGAGCTCGACAGGATGAGCGACGAGGAGCTTGCCTCCAAAATAGACAGGCTCAACGCCTGCTGCCGCGTCTCACCCCAGCATAAGACGCGGATCGTCGACGCTTTCAAGGCCAAGGGGCACGTGGCGGCCATGACGGGCGACGGGGTGAACGATGCGCCTGCATTGAAAAGAGCCAACATCGGCGTGGCCATGGGCATCACGGGTACGGATGTGACCAAGCAGACCGCCGACATGGTGCTCACGGACGACAACTTCGCCTCCATCGTCTCCGCCATCGCGGAAGGCCGGGTGATCTACTCCAATATCAGAAAGTTCGTCTTCTACCTCATCTCCTGCAACATCGGCGAGATCTTCATTATCTTCTTCGCCATGCTCCTCGGCCTTCCTATGCCGCTCAGACCCGTCCAACTCCTTGTCCTGAACCTGGTGACCGACGGAGCCCCTGCCCTTGCCCTGGGACTCGAGAAGGGAGAGCCCGATCTCATGGATCAGCCGCCCCGCTCGACGAAAGAGCCGGTCATAAACAGCGATATGGCGTTCTCCGCAATCGTGCAGGCAGTGGTCATGACTGCCCTCGTTCTGGGTGCCTTCTCCATCGCCCTGGGCAGGTATCCCGGCAATCTCGCCCACGCCCAGACCATCGCGTTCGCAACCCTGAGCATGTCCGAGCTGATCAGGGCCTTTACCGCCCGCTCCCAATACCACTCGGTCTTCTCTCTCGGCTTCTTCTCCAACAAGACCATGAACTGGGCAACCGCGGGCTCCGCGGCACTGGTGCTCGTGATTCTCTATGTGCCTTTTGTGCAGCCTATCTTCAATACGGTTTCACTGGGTTTTGACGACTGGCTCTTCATGCTGCCTTTCATCTTCGGCGACTCCATCGCCGCCGAGCTTACGAAGATCTATCTGCGCCGCAGGGTGGCGAAGAGAAGGGCCGCACTGGCTGCAACATAAATGGAAAAGCAGGATGCGACGCCGGGAGAGTTCCCGGCGTCGCAGGCGGGCGGTTCGTACTGTGAGACTCTACCTGATATTATTATTACTCTCACATGGGGCGTCACGTGTGGGGCCTTAATTGATCCTCACCCCATCGAGGAAGACCGCGGTCATGCTGATGCCCCGGAAGAAGGTCCGGTACCCCTTTCTGCCCATGGCGTAAACCGGCTGAAATTCGAGGGTGTGGGTTTCACCTCCTTCGAGAAAGACATTCACTTCCATATAAAAGTCGTCATAGGGGACGCCGAATACCAGGTGATGGGGGCCCTCTGCGAGACCGATCGTCTTTTCCAGCACGTAACGCATGCCCACGCCACCTTCGGCTATTCTGCCCTGAGGTCCATACACGGGGTCTACCCCCGGGGCTCCCTCCACCTTCCATAGGATCTCCTGTCCGTCCACTTCCAATTCAAAGGGAAATCCGCCTTCCAGGGAAGGCTTCTCTATTCTATGGAGGACATAATGCTCGGGGGTAGGTATCTTCACGGAAGACCGGAGCGTCAGGCACGCCATCCCTTCGGAAGGGACCGAGGCGTCGGTGACCTCGGAGAAAACCTGTGCCTCCATGGAGGCGGTAACCGGCTTCGTCGTTTCCTGACATGCAGCGAGCGCAGCGATAAAGAACAGGCCCGCCAGAAGGATTGCCATGCCCTTCTTCGTCCCTCTGTCTTGCCATGCCATTTCAGATCCTCCCCAAATTCTCTGTTTCCCGCGCCCCCCGGTCGGGCATCCCGAGCGACACGACCCAGGCCGCCCAAAGGATCGCGATATAATAAGAGATTATTACATCGCTCGCCCAATGGGCCCCGAGGGCGACCCGTGCAATACCGCCGACGGAAAGAAGAAGGGCGCAGGCTATCAGGATCGCGACCCGGACCGGGCCCGAGCTCGTCCTGATAGCCAGAACCGCAAGAAATCCGAAAACGGAACCGTATCGTAAGGCAAACATGGACGGAAAACTGTGCCCGGACAGGGGCCGGAACAGGTGGACCAGCTCGGGCGAAGGCCGGGGCCGCGTAATCAGAGGTCCTATCCAGTGACCGAAGACGAGCATCCCAAAAAGGCTCGCAAGACAAAGGATGGCGCCGCGCCACCCCGCGAGGCTCCAGGAAAGGACCAGCGCCAGCAGGAGGAGGGATGCGAAGGAGGGGAATTTCGCGGTATGGGAGATTTCTTCAGCCCACGTCAGGTCCGGGGAAACCACACGTTGTACCCATTGCCCTATCGCCACATCCCCGGGAAAGCAGGGGTAATAATCAATCGCCGGCAGAAGCGAGACGGCAACGACAAAGAGTGCTATCCACTTGAAATAAAAGCTGCAATCCTCATGCAATCGTTCACTGCACATCTTGCACGAACATAAGCAGCATGGGCACGATTGTCCATGCGGAGAGCAGGCGGCCTCAAAGCCTAAAGGGCACGCCCCCTTAAGTCTTTTGATTGTTACGGTATCGCGGAGGGTTTAGAAGCACCCGTACGACGGCTCTTTTCACTTTTTCCGTTTTCCGGTTTTCCTTTTCCGAATTCCAGTCCTTAATTCTAGAGACTTATTACGCCTCTCAGACCGGCCGCCCCACCGCCGCCATGTAAATCACCGTCTCTTCTTTTCCGTCCAGGCCGATGAGATCGTTTACTTCGCCGTCAAAGAAGGCGCCTACGGCGCAGGTGCCGAGATGGAGGGCTTCGGCGGCGAGATAGAGGTTTTGCGCGATATGGCCGGCGTCGAGGTAGATGTACCTGTAGGCACGTTCGCGGTACTTCCATTTCGACCGCTCTATATATGCTGACCAGATAAAGACGGTGTGGGCTTCGGCGAGCACGGACTGGTCGAGGCCGGCCCGGGCAAGGGTAATTGAGAAGTCACCCTTTCTGAGAAACTCCAGGTCGAACTCGCGGGGCCTCAAGTGATAGAGGCCGGCGTCAATTCCCTCTACCGCTCTTATATGCAGATACGTTTCGATGGGATAAAGGCCCCCTGCGGAGGGGGCGGTTCTGAATCCGCCCTGACCATAAGGGGAGGTAATGCCCTGGGTGGCCCAGAGGAGCGCCGAAAGGGTTCCGGCAGTAAGGGTCTTTTTGTGATCGAAGGCCCTTCGGGACCTCCTTTTCGCGAGAATCCTCCAGATATCGGTTTCGCCGCCTATCTCCGGCTTCGGAAGCGCGATCCTGGCGAGGGGGTTTTCATATTCCTTGAAGGCCTTCGGCATATGGTCCCAGTCGAGCGTGTGGCCGCCGATGTTTTCGGGCGTATACTTCGTCTCTTTCTGGAAACGCGCCCCTATGGACCCTTCAGTTTTTTCCTGAGGCCTGTTTTCCTTTTCCATGAAAACGCCTCCTTTCGAGATATCCCCGGCCTACCAGGAGACGAGGTCCGCCGTCTGTTTCCAGCCGGCCCCGAAATGCTCGTTGAAATGATCCTCCAGCCGGTCCAGGAGGCGCTTCCATCCGGGAAGAAATTCGTAACTGAGCACATCTTCAAGAAAGGGGACGATCTCGCCAAGCTTGTCTTTGGGGAGGTAGGCCCGGGCACCCATGGTATGAGACTTTTTTAGTGCTTCGGGGGTGAGTGCGTGGGCGGTGAGCATGGCCACCTTGAGGTTACGGGAGACGGCGATCTCGAGGAGATCGAACCCCCTGACCCCCATGATATCGAGTATGACCACATCGTAATTGCCGGTCTTGATGAGACGGGCCGCCCCTTCGTAATCCGTTGCCTTGTCGAAAGTGCAGCTCGGGCAGTCCTGCATGACCTCTTCTTCCAGTACGGTAAGTACATCCGGCTCATCGTCGACGGCGAGCAGATGCTTTCCATTGAGAACCGATTCTTCCATGAATCCCTCCTAAGACTTCTTTGTCTTGTCGGAGCACCCGTGCGGGGACTTCGTCCTCTATTATATCATAATCACCGGATCTCCTGTTGACCCGATCCCAGTGACCCCTATGCCATGTAAAATCACCGGAAAATCGGGTATACTATGGGGGCCTGTCTGGAATTCAATACGACCGGGAGAGAGATACGGCAAAATGAAAACGGTAACTGGCTGTATAGCTTTGACCGCCGGGCCTGAACAGCCATAGAAGACAAACAACGATTCTGAACCAGATCAACCTGGAGCCAAAATGAAATTCATCCATGCTGCTGATATCCACTTGGACAGCCCCATGATAGGGCTTGAGAGGTATGATGGTGCTCCCGTGGAAGAAGTGCGGGCTGCAACACGCAGAGCACTGCAAAACCTTGTTGAGCTGGCGATCAACGAAGATGTTGATTTTGTAATGATTGCAGGAGATCTTTATGACGGAGATTGGAAGGATTACAACACAGGCTTATTCTTCCTGACAAGGATGATCGAATTGCGGGAGGCGGGCGTTAGGGTGGTCATTGTTGCCGGCAACCACGATGCTGCAAGTCAGATCACAAAGAACCTCCGCATACCTGATAATGTAAAAATGCTCTCCGTCCACAAGGCGGAATCTGTCATTCTTGAAAGTGCCGGAGTAGCCATCCATGGGCAAGGTTTTTCGACCAGGGCAGTTACTGATAACCTTGCAGCCCACTATCCGAAACCACTCTCAGGGTTATTAAATATCGGGCTCCTCCATACCTGCCTAGACGGGCGCAAAGGATATGAACCTTATGCGCCATGTTCTCTGGACGAATTGCTGTCTCGTGGCTATGAGTATTGGGCCTTAGGACACGTGCACAATAGAGAAATTATTCATCGGGAGCCTTGGGTCGTGTTTCCCGGAAATTGCCAGGGTAGGAACGTTCGTGAGACCGGGGCCAAAGGGTGCACATTGGTGTCCGCAGAGGATGGAACGGTGACAAACGTCGAATTTAAACGACTCGACGTTTTTCGATGGTCCATTGCTGATGTAAACATTACCGGCGTCACTGATACCGATGAAATTATTGACCTGGCCGACGAAGCCTTGAAAGAAGAGTTACGAACGAACGAGAGCGAGCCGACCGCCCTTCGAATCCGGCTTCATGGTTCATCAAAAGTACATGGCAAGCTTCTCACAGATTCAGAGCGTTTGAAAAGTGAAATAAGGGCAGTCGCCACCGATGTCGGTAATGGAAGCATTTGGGTTGAAAAGATATGTATCAATACGACAGGCGCATCTGATCCGGACGAACTGACGAGGCGAGACGATGCCTTGGGAGGACTTTCGCGTTCGATCCATAATCTGCAGTATGATGAAACGGCCTTAGAGGATATGTTTCAAGGCTTTGGCGACCTTTTCCGCAAGCTCCCACATGAATACTTGAATGATGGCGACGCCGTCCATCCGGAAAACAAAGAGAGCCTCTCCCGTGTCGCGGAAGAGGTGAAACATATGTTGCTCTCCAGGATTTTATCCTTCGGAGGCGACCGATGAGGATGGACGAACTGCGATTGCTCTCTTTCGGTCCGTTCACAGGTCTTAACCTTGTTTTTGACACGGGAGATGCAGATTTTCATATCCTTTACGGGCGTAATGAGGCGGGCAAATCTTCTGCGCTTCGGGCGCTGGTATCGCTTTTTTTCGGCATTCCACACCATTCCACCGATAATTTCCTTCATGATAATACCAAACTAAGGATCGGCGGGTCCATTCACGCCTCTGATGGCTCCGCCCTTTCCTTGATAAGAAGGAAGGGGACAAAGAACACCTTACTTGACCTTGATGAAAAGCCCTTGGACGAGACAGTCCTTCAGAGGTTTCTCCAAGGGGTCGATAAAGAAATATTTGAAGCTTTCTTCGGTATCGACCATGATTCATTGGCCCGCGGTGGCCAAAGCATTCTGAAAGAAGGCGGTGACGTGGGACAAAGTCTCTTTTCGGCAGGGATCGGAGGAGTGGATTTGAGGGCCATCCTTCAGGAGTTCGATAATGAAGCGGATGCGCTTTTCCGTCCCAGAGGGCAGACCCAGGCTCTCAATAAAGCCATAAACGACTATTCCGACCTCAAAAAGACTGTTTCCGAAGCATCACTTTCAAGCAGAAAATGGTCTGAACAGAATGACGAACTCAAAAAAGCTCTTGGGGAGAGGGCGGGGTTGTCGGAGAAGATTAAAGGCGTTCAATATGAGGCCAGCCGTCTCCGGCGTTTACAGCAAACATTGCCTGATATTGCAGTACGAACCAAATGGATATCTGATCTTCTGGAACTTGGCGAAGTGGTTATTATTGATGACGATTTTGCAAAGAAAAGGAGGGAATACCTGGAGCAACTTAGAACGGCTCTTGAAGTCAGGGAACGCTCAACTGATGACATGGAACAACTGAAGAGCAACATGACCCAGATCAGCGTTCCAGAGGGATTTCTTGACCAGGCTGATACGATATCCGAACTCCACCAGCGACTGGGGAGTTATAGAAAGGGCCTTCAGGATCTTGGTGGACTCGAGAGAAACGTTCACCAATTGAAACGAGAAATCGAGGTCCTTTGTTCGGAAATCAAGCCAGGCGCAGACGTGAAAGAATGTGTGATTGTGCGCCCCGAGGCGAGCCTGCGCGCCAAAGTCCAGGGGCTTGGCGGGAGCCACCAGGCGATTCTGGACGCGTTGGCTAGATCCGACAAAGATATCCAGAAAACGAGGGGAGAACTTGCGAAAGCGACGGAAGAGCTACACTCTCTAGAGGCCCCGAGAGACATTAATGCGCTTAAATCAGCCGTCTCGAGCGCCCGGAAGCGAGGGGACCTGACTTTAAGTCTCCAGGAGGCCTTAACCGGCGTCCAGCGCGTGGAAGAGCAATTGAAGATAGATTTAGACAGGCTGCCTCTATGGGAAGGCCGCATCGAAAAGTTGGAAACAATCACAATTCCATCGCCGGAAACCGTTGATCGTTTCGAAATGAGCTTTCAGGAGATTGCCACAAAGATGGCCGGTCTTGACGATAAGGAAAAGCAGACGAGGGGGGATCTTGCCAAAATAGAGGCTCAAATTGAAGCACTTTGTATGGCCGGGACAGTTCCTACGGAAAATGAACTTTCGCAGGCGAGAGAAAGAAGGAGCAGCGGTTGGGGCCTGATACTTCGTTCCTGGATAGACAATGACGCCGTTGAGGAAGAAATAGCCGCTTTCGATGCCCAAGATCCCCTTCCGAAAGCATACGAGAAAAGCGTGGTACAAGCCGACGAAATATCCGACAGGCTTCGCCGGGAAGCGGATCGAGTGGCCCAAAATGCGAATCTCATTGCACAAAAAGCCGGGGCCCAGCAATACCTCAAAGATATCGAAGGGAGCAGACAAAATCTAGCCGATCATCTGTGTAAGATAGAAGTTGAATGGACTGACCATTGGAAAGCGTCCGGTATCAAACCTCTGCCCCCGAAAGAAATGCGGGCTTGGACCATCAAACAAGACGCCCTCCTGGAAAAATCCAGTAAATCAAGAGAGCTACGCCGGAACTATGAGCAGATAGTTGGGCAGATCGGGGAATACCGTGCAGGACTTATCGCTTGCCTCGGTGATCTTGGTTTAAAGTTGGACACGAACAAAGCTTTCGATGATCTCTTGGATTATTGCCAGTCCGTTATCGAGTCTATTGACGCTGTCAATCGCAAACGCGCCGAATTGAACGAACATATAAGCAAGCTCGAAAATGATACAAAAGGCCTGTATCATAACCACGAAACTTTAGAGAAGAAGTATAAAGACTGGCAGTCGGGCTGGGCAACTGCGCTTTCCAGGCTTGGCCTTGAATCGCAGGCGTCTCCCGCTGAAGCCTATGCGGTCCTTTCGAAGTTTGACGAGCTATTCAAGAAGGTAGATGAAAAGGATTCAATTGAACAGCGTGTGTCTGGGATTAATCGCGACGCCGCAAAATTCTCAGCAGACGTAAAAAGTCTTTCCGAAAGCGTCGCTTCGGAACTGAACGATAACTCGGTAGAGCAGATAGTGGTGAAGCTTGATTCAACGTTAAGTAAAGCAAAGACCGATTCTGCCAGGCTGGCTGATCTGGAAAATAGGTTAGCTAAGCAAGAAACGGTCCTGCGCGAAGCAGAAGAAACGATAAAAATTGCTTTGAAGCGACTGGAATCTCTGTGCGTCTGGGCAGGCTGCGCAAGATATGAAGATTTGGAGGAGATCGAGAGAAGGTCGTCCCTGAAAAAGACCATTCAGGAAAAAATAGATTCGCTCGAGACCGGTCTTCTCAGAGTTGGGGGAGGAATGCCCCTCGAAGAACTTATTCAGGAGACAAAAGGGGTTGATAATGATTCTCTGCCGGGCTTAATATTTGAGGTCGATAAGCAATTAGAGGAGATGGCGGCCACAAGATCTGACATGGATCAAAAAATTGGGGGTATGCAGACTATCCTGCTACAGATGGATGGCAGCGCAAAGGCGGCGGAAGCGGCGGAACAGTCTCAACGTATTCTGTCCTCCATGAGAGAGAATGTGGAATGTTACATACGACTTCGCATGTGTTCTGCTATACTCAACCAAGAAATTGAACGATACCGAAATGAAAACCAGGGGCCCCTTGTTCGAAGGGCAAGCCAACTCTTTTCTGCCTTGACTCTGGAATCTTTCTCTGGTTTGACGACGGATTTCAATGATAAGGATGAACCTATCCTCGTGGGAATTCGCCCAAGGGGAGAAAAGATCGGGGTTTCGGGTATGAGCGATGGAACGCGAGACCAACTTTATCTGGCTCTTAGAATTGCCAGCCTGGAGAAATACCTTGATTCAAATGAGCCCATGCCATTCATAGTCGATGATATTTTGATACGCTTCGATGATGACAGAGCAACTGCAGCGCTGAATATCCTCGCAGAGTTGTCAACAAAAACTCAAGTTCTGTTCCTGACGCACCATGCTCGACTTGTTGAGTTAGCGCGGAAAGGATCTTTTTGCGGAAAACAGGGAATCCATCTATTGTAAAGAGAAGGCTATGATACAAATAACGGTCACTGGCGAGGGCGGGGCAAATGCCCAAGAGGGCGGGGGCGTTACGAATAGGTCGTAGGCCCGGGTGGCCCCGAAGGTAGGGGGGGCGAAGCGCCTTCCTTGGCCCCGGGTGCAGAAGGGAAGACCGGTAAAAAGACCGGTCCGGGTACGGGGGGATTGCGCGGAGGGTGTATTGAATTGTACACTATTACGTAATTAGAAAGAGGCCTCAAAAGGAGACACAATGAGCGGAATTTTTGGTTTTGCAGGCAAGGGAAACGCCTTCGTGGAGGTGCGCACGGGCCTCGAGAACCTCGCGCACCGGGGACAGGAGAGCTGGGGCATCGCATCGGGCCTTAAAGACGGTTCTTTTGCCGAAACGAGGAGAACGGGCTCGATCTTTCAGTTCCCCACCCTGAGCAGGCTCCATTTCGGCTCCGTGGCCATAGGCCATGTGCGCTATCCCACGGCGGGAGAGGCGAGCGAGCGGAACTCCCAGCCTATCATAGGGAGCTGGGGAAAAGAGAAGATCGCCGTAGTCCACAACGGTCACCTTCCCCGGTATAAACAGATGATGGAGGAGATCGGCGGCCTCTTTCAGACGGATACGGATACGGAGGTCATACTCCAGATGATCGTCCGCGCGGAAGGCGCCTCCATGGAAGAGAAGGTGGTGAAGACCTTGAGCCTTCTCTCCGACGAGGCGGCGTTCAGTCTCCTGATCCTCCACCAGGGAAAGCTCATCGCCGCCCGCGACCGTTTCGGCTTCCGTCCCCTCTCCCTCGGCCGCAGGGGCGAGGAAGGGGATTACGAGTGGGCCCTGGCCTCGGAGACGTGCGCCTTCGGCGACCGCTTCGAATGGGTCGGCGACGTGGAGCCCGGTCAGATTATAGTCATCGACGGAGAAGAGGTACGGACCCTTGCCTTTGCCGAACCCAACCCCCGGCCCTGCATCCTCGAATGCCTCGATTACGCCTCCCCCGCAAGCCAGGTCTTTGCGCACAATATCTATGAATTCCGGGAAAAAGCAGGCATCCTCCTCGCCAGGGATGAGACGGAGAAAGCGGATATGGTGATACCCATCCCCAAGGCGGCCATCCCCGGCGCCCTCGGCTTCCACGGCGCCTCAGGCATACCTTACAAAGAGGCCATCACCACGGTAGGTGAGATCGGCAGGATTTTTATCATTTCAAAAGAGAAGGACCGGCTGGAAAAGGCGGAAAAGAAATTCCAGATCAACCGCGAGATGGTGAAGGGAAAGGATATCATCCTCATCGACACTCTCCTCGTACGGGGTTCGACCGCCATGATCCTCATACCGAAATTACGTGCGGCAGGAGCAAGAAAGATCCATTTCCGCCTCACCGCGCCGCCCCCGAGGCACCCATGCTATATGGGCATGGCCATGGCCAAACAGGGCGAGCTCCTCGCCACGAACCGCACCCATGATGACCTCAAAAATCTGGTAGGGGTAGATTCCTTCAGGTACCTCTCTGCAGAACAGCTCCGGGGCCTGATGGAAACAAACGTCTGCGACGCCTGCCTGACCGGAGACTACCCCTTCCCGGTCCACGGGATAAACGGATCGAAGACGTAAGCCGCATTAGACGGGGGCGACGCAAGCCCCCATTTCATCAGCCCTGACCGTCATAATGTCTGGCATTGTCAATCTCCCGCCTGACCAAATCATTTTCGTTTACCGGAATAAGTTCAATATGGGGATGTTGACTTGCAAAAACCCTGAATACTTCATCTGCAAAAGCTCGCCCTATCGTTTCAACTTCCTTGAAATCAAAAAGTACGGTTTTAAATCGATCTACTCTCGCCAAAAGTCTTTTTGCTTGTGATCTGGAGACCAATTTTTCGTCCCCATATTGGGCCATTCTCACGGGAACTACTGTTTTAGTGAAACCAAAATCATTATCAGACGTAAATCTGCCGAATATCTGTTTCTTGGTTCGAGCTGTATTATTGTTTAGCCTCATGGTAACAAAAGTGCCGACGCCGGGTTCTTGATTTTGCAATATCCAGTCCTCATCATCTCCATAAGTATGCGACAAGAAGACTTCTCCCGACAGAATGCTAAAGGTATCAAACATTCTAGACGTAAAAAAAACTCCCTCCCCGGTATGCTTTTCAGGATCAGTCGTCAACTTCCCTTTCGTCAATTCGATAACCGCATGTCGTTCATCAATGAGATGCATATCTTTGGTGATTTTATTAAAAATTCCTATCCCAAAATCGGCTATATTCATCTCCGTTGAGTATGCAGTCTTTATGATGCTTACATGCGCGGTTGCGCTTCCAGAGTGATCGACCACATTATTGAACATCTCTGTAAAGCCGTAGTACCAAATTTCGATAGTGTTATCCGGCAAATGTCCTAACTTATCTTTAATTTGGTTTCGCCATACAACATCTTCATATGGGTTTTCATCGATCGAAATAGTGGTATGCCATTCCTCTTTCGGACACAATTCATAATACCCGCTTCTAGACCTGATTAATGTGCCTTCATTCACCAGGCGTCTAATATGTTGATGAGTGGCTTGCCGACTAATGCTGAATCTTCCCATGGTAAGGGGGATTATTGTTTTGGGATTGATTTCAACGTTTTCGACGATAAATTCTCTTATTTGCTGCCCTCTTTTCCTTATCCCTGCCATAGTCAGCCCTCAAAAACCCTGTTATATTATGTTGATATACATAACTGTAAACTTTAAAATCTACCTTGTCAACATTAAGGCTTACAACTGTAAAGGTTAGGACAGTAAGCTATTGATAATATTAGCTTAATGACATCAACATAACTTGACGATTCCCGCCGTTGTCCCGAGTGATGTAGCTCGCAAAGCGAGCGAGACCGACAGTAGCCGGAAGTAGGTGCCTTAAGCAGCGCCCTTAGACGGGGGGAGGCTCGGCTGGCTTCGCCGGCCGAAGGAGCGATGCAAGCCCCATTAAATGATGTTGTATTATTAGGCACTTAGGAAGAATACAGAGAGACGCGCCAAAAAGCTCGCTCGTCCATGATAACGAGCAGCGTCCATACAATCGCGGTTCCATCTTTCAGACCATCCCGCGTGATGTAGCTCGCACAGCGAGCGCGACCAACATTAGGCGCCTTTAGGCGAGGGGAGGCTCAGCCGGCTTCGCCGGCCGAGGGGGCGACGTGAGCCCCTTACAACTGCGCGACGTGAGCCCCTTACAACTGCCGATGCAATCCCCGCGCAAGACTCCCGCAATTACCATTAGCTAGCGCAGTCGCTCTGATCGCCCTGGATTTTGGCCAGGGCATGCGGGATTGCATCCAGCACGAAGGAGAGGCATTCGACCGCCGCTTTGGGACTTCCCGGGAGGTTGACGATAATGCTCTTGTTTCTGATCCCCGCAATGGCCCGGGAAATGATGGCCTTCGGCGTGATCTTGTAGCTCTCCATGCGCATCGCTTCGCCGAAACCGGGCAATTCCCGGTCGATGACGGTCCTCGTGGCCTCGGGGGTGACATCGCGCGCGCTTACCCCGGTGCCTCCGGTGGTGACGACGAGGTCAATGCCCTGCTCGTCGATAAGCTCCTTTATGGTCCTGGCGATGATAGGCACTTCGTCGGGCACGATCGTGATATCGCCCACCTCGAAAGAATTTATGAGGATCTCTTTGAGGGCGGGCCCGCTCGTATCGACCCTTTGACCCACTGAGCCTTTATCGCTTATGGTGATGACCGCTGCCCTGAATGCCATCAGAGCACCTCTATCTCGTCGCCTTCGGCCACGTCGCCACCGGAGAGGACTTCGACGAATATGCCTTCTCTCGGCATGACGCAGTCGCCGACCTGCTGAAAAATATTGCACCTGCTGTGGCACTCCTTGCCGATCTGGGTCACCCTCACGAGGAGCTCCCGCCCGATTCTGAGCGTGGTGCCTATGGGCAGGGCCGGAAGGTCTATGCCTTCGATGGTGAGGTTCTCGGCGAAATCACCCGAGCCCACGTCGATGCCCTTCTCCTTCATCTTGCCGATGCTCGCCGTGGAGAGAAGGCTGATCTGACGGTGCATGTAGCCGCCGTGGGCGTCATTTTCGAGGCCGAAGTCCTTGATCGCCTTTGCCCTTCCCACGCCGTGCTTCTTCTCCCCTTTCTTGTCGCTTATGTTGACCGATATGACTTTGCCGTTCTTCATTGACTCCTCCCGTTTCGCCAACCTCTCACTCGCTTTCGTGGCGAAAACCATGACTTTTTTACTTTCTCTTGTATGCGCCGCTCTTTCCTCCGCTCTTCTCGAGGAGAAAGAAGGGGCCGAGCTCTATGCCCTTATCCACCGCCTTGCACATGTCATAGACTGTCAGGGCCGTCACCATGGCGCAGGTGAGGGCCTCCATCTCGACGCCTGTCTGACCCCTCGTCTTTGCCGAGGAGGTAATGGTCACTACGGCTTCGGCATCGTCGAAGTCGAAGGTCACATCCAGATGGGTGAGCGGCAGGGGATGGCAGAGCGGAATCATCTCGCTGGTCCTCTTGGCGCCCATGATGCCCGCAATTTTGGCCACCGTGAAGATGTCGCCCTTGGGGCCCTGGCCGGTCCGCACGAGTTCGTAGGTGGCCCGGGCCATTTTTACCCTGCCCCTGGCCTTCGCCTCTCTCTCGGTCTCCGCCTTTCCCGAGACATCGACCATGCGGGCTTTGCCTTCTTTATCCAAATGGGTAAGCTCCATGAAACCCTCCGATTCTTCTATATTATCCGCCGATATGGCGAAGGCTCCTCTGACACTTCCGTATCTGGCCTATCTCCGCCTTCCTTTCGGGCTTGGCGCCGACCGCGAACTTTACGAATTCTCCTATCTCATCATCCGACGCCCCCTCCCGGAGGAGCTTTTTGACGTCATATTCCTCGTCCCCGAAGAGGCAGGGTTTGATCGTGCCGTGGGACGTAAGCCTCATGCGGTTGCATCGCGGGCAGATATGGGTGGAGACGGGGCTGATAAAACCGATCTTGCCCACGCCGCCCTTGATATCGAACATTTTTGCGGGACCGTTCTGGGAATCTTTCGAGGGGGAAAGGTCGTACCTGGTGCGCACAAGATCCTCTATCTCGCGGGATGTGATGATCCTCGCGCTCTGCCAGAGGTCGAAATCGCCGAAAGGCATGAACTCGATGAAACGGACTTCCACGTTTCTCGTTTTGGCGAGCTTCGCGAAATCGAGGATCTCGTCGTCGTTGAACCCCTGAATAATGACCGCGTTGATCTTTACGGGGCTCAGGCCGGAATTGACGGACATCTTGATGCTCTTCAACACGTCGTCAAAGGCGTCGACCCCCGTGATGAAGGCGAAACGATCTTTTTTCATGGTATCGAGGCTGATATTGACCCGTTTCAGTCCCGCCTCCTGGAGGGCGGCCATCTGGGCCCCGAGGAGGACCCCGTTGGTGGTGAGACCGATATCCTCGATCCCGGGGATTGAGGCGATCTCCCTGATGAGGCCCGGGATGCCTTTTCTCACGAGGGGCTCCCCTCCCGTGATCCGCACCTTATCGACGCCGAGACCCGCCAGTATCCGCACGAACCTGATGATCTCCTCGTACCGGAGGATTTCCCCGTGGGCGATAAACGGAAATTGACCGTCCACGCAATATTTGCACCTCAGGTTGCACCTGTCGGTAACGGAGATTCTCACATAGTTTATAGTGCGGCCGAAACGATCCACCAACATGCCCTTCACTCCTTGCGGTCAAATATAAAACGAACGGCTGAGGTTGCCTATCGCCCGTTCCCTTCCCTCGCGTGAAGAGCCGGTCTTTTCCTTTGGCAAAAAAGCGGGGAGAAAGATCCGATACGGAATCCTCTGTAATGCAGCCGAACCGACAAATAGTATATCACTTCCCGGAATCTCTGTCACGGCTTTAGTTATTTCCGGGAATAACGGCTTTCGAGAAGGAGGGGATCACCCGAAGCGGCCGGTAATGTAATCTTCCGTTCGCTTGTCCTGGGGGGAGGTGAAGATCTGGGACGTATCGCCGAACTCCACGAGCTCTCCTAAAAGCATGAAGCCCGTATAATCGGAGACCCGCGCGGCCTGCTGCATGTTATGGGTCACGATGAGGATGGTATAGTCCTTCTTGAGCTCGATCATGAGCTCCTCTACCCTCAGGGTGGCGATCGGATCGAGGGCGGAGCAGGGCTCGTCGAGGAGGATGATCTCGGGTTCCACGGTCAGGAGCCGGGCGATGCAGAGGCGCTGCTTGATCTCCTCCGACAGGTTGAGGGCAGGCGCGGAGAGCTTGTCTTTGAGCTCATCCCACAGGCCCACGGCTTTAAGGCACCGCTCCACGGTCTCCTGATTGCCCCTCCTGCTTCCCATGCCGTGTATTTTGAGGCCGTAGATGAGGTTTTCGTAGACGGTGAAGGGAAAAGGGTTCGGCCTCTGGAAGACCATGCCCACCCTTTTTCTCAGCTCGATGATATCGACCCCTCCGATGTCCTGCCCTTCCACGAGGATTTTCCCCTCGATCTTCACTTCCTCGATGAGGTCGTTCATGCGGTTAAAACAGCGCAAGAGGGTCGATTTCCCGCAGCCCGAGGGGCCTATGAGGGAGGTGATCGATTTTTGAAAGACGTGAAAATTGACGCCGATCAGGGAATGGAAGCTCCCGTAGTAGAGGTTCAGGTCTTCGGTCTGAAGCGCATATCCCTGTCTCATCCGAATTTCCCCTGTATATAATCTTCCGTCTGCTGCAGGGACGGGTTGGTGAAGAGCTTTTCCGTGGGCCCGTATTCTATGAGGTCTCCCATGTAAAAAAAGGAGGCGTAGTCGGTGATGCGGGCGATCTGTTTCGTATTGTTGGAGACGAGGATGATGGTATACTCCTTCTTGAGCTCGTCCAGGGCCTCCTCGATCTTCGCGGTGGATATGGGGTCGAGGCCGGAGCAGGGCTCGTCGAGGAGGATGATCTCGGGTTTCAGCGCGAGGGTCCGGGCAAGGCAAAGCCTCTGCTGCTGGCCCCCGGATAATTTTACGGCGGAGGTATTGAGCCTGTCCTTTACCTCGTCCCAGAGCACGGCCTGCCGGAGCCCCTGTTCCACGACCCTGTTGAGCCGGCTCTTGTCGCCGATGCCCTGAAGCCTCGGTCCGTAGGCGACATTTTCGTAGATGGATCGGGGAAGCGGTATGGGCACGGCAAAGACGGTCCCCACCCTGCGCCTTAAGGCTACCTCGTCCACGTCGTCGTCGAGAATATTTTCTCCGTCGATAAAGACCTTGCCCTCGATCTTCACATTGTCTTCGAAGTAGATCATCCTGTTGATGATGGAAATGAGGGTCGATTTTCCGCTCGCGGCAGGACCCATGAAGCCCGTGATCCTGTTTTTGAACACATCCGCGCTGATGCCCTTTAAGACCTCGTTTTTCCCGAAGGCCACCTTCAGCTTTTCTATCCTGATCTTCACGTCCAGGGGGCTCACGAATACCTCGTTATCACACGGTTCATTATATAATAGGCGATCACGTTGATGGCGAGAATGGAGAGGACGAGCACGAGGGCGGTGGCATAGGCCTTCTCCATGGAGATCCCTTCCCGCGCCAGGATGTAAAAGTGAACGGCCATGGTCCTGCCCGAATCCATGAGCGATGTGGGGACCCTGAGCGAGCTTCCCATGGTAAAGATGACCGCCGCCGTCTCCCCGACCGCCCTGCCGACGCTCAGCATGATCCCGGTGACTATGCCCGGCGCTGCCGAGGGCAGCACGACCTTGGTCACCGTCTCCCATCGGGTGCCGCTCAATGAATAGCTCACGATGCGGAGGTTCCGGGGCACCGACTTTATGGCCTCCTCGCTCGTCCTGATGATGGTGGGAAGGATCATGATGGTCATGGTCAATACGCCCGCGAGCACGGACCACCCCATGTTCAGTTTTATCACGAAAAATATGAAACCGAAGAGGCCGTAGAGGATGGAAGGTATCCCGGCAAGGGATTCGACGCCGAAGCGGATCATCTTCGTGAGGCCCGACTCTTTCGTGTACTCGGTGAGGAAGATCGCGGTGCCCACGCCCAAAGGGGTGGCGAAGAGGATGGAGAGGACGCAGAGAAAGACGGTGCCTATTATAGCGGAGAAGATCCCGCCGTGGCGCCCCATATCTTCCGGAGAGGAAAAGATGAACTCCAGGTTCACGTAGGGACAGCCCTTCACGAAGATCACCCCCACGATGACCACGAGGATGGCCACGGTGAAGAAGGCCTGGGCGTTGAGCCCTATTTTTACTGCCGTGTCGACGATGCGGGGGTTTATCCTCATTTGCTAATCCTTCGCTTGATCCCGAAATTGGCGATATAATTAAGGATCATGATGATGACGAGGAGCACGACCCCGGTGGAGAAGAGGGCCTGTCTGTGGTCTCCGGTGGCATAGGCAAGCTCGAGGGCGATATTGCCGGTCAGGGTCCTTAAGGGGTCGAGGATGCTCATGGGGATCTTGAGGGCATTTCCCGCGATCATGATGACCGCCATGGTCTCCCCTATGGCCCGGCCCATGCCCAGAATGAAGCTCGCGAGGATGCCCGACTTGGCGGAAGGAACGACGACTCTCGCAATAGTTTGCCACTTGGTGGCGCCCATGGCAAAAGAGCCCTCCCGGTAAGTCCGGGGGACGCTCACCAGGGCGTCGAAGGAGATGCTGATGATGGTGGGCAGGATCATTACTCCCAGAATTATGGAGGTGGAAAGGAGGGAGAAGCCCGATCCGCCGAGAAAACCGCGGACGAGGGGCACGATGTAGATCACCCCGAGGAATCCGTATACCACGGAAGGGATGCCCGCCAAAAGCTCGAGGGCGGGTTTGAGAAACATTTTCAGCTTCTTTCCCGAATATTCCGACAGATAAATGGCGCATGAAAGCCCGAGGGGAGCGCCTATCACAAGGGCGCCGACGGTGACGAGAAAGGAGGAGACGATCATGGGAAAGATGCCGAAATGACCTTTCGTGGGCGCCCATTTAAAGCCGAAGATGATGTTCTTGAGGCCCACTTTCAGGAAAAGCGGCAGGCCCTCGACAAGGATAAAGGCAAAAATCAGGAAAAGAAAGAGAAGGGACGAAAAGGCGAAGGCCGTGAGGACCCACTTGACCACATCTTCTTTTGTGACGGCCTTCTTAGTCATGTACTCCTATGAGCCCCTCTTTTATGAGCACCCGCTGCCCGTCCTTCAGGACATATTCGAGGAATGCCTTCACGCTCGGCCGGGGCTCTCCTTTCGTCAGGTAAAGGAAGGGTCGCACGATTTTATATGTTTTCGATTTTATTGCCTTCACCGTGGGCACCACCCCGTCTATTGCCAGGGCTTTTACCCTCTTGTCCACAAGCCCCATCGAGATATATCCCACTGCATAGGGATCGGTTGCCACGATCTCCTTCACGGAGCCGTTCGAATCCTGGACCATGATCCCGTCATCGATCTCCCGGCCCTGCATGACAAGCTCCTCGAAGGAGCCCCTCGTTCCGGAGCCCTCTTCCCTCGTGATGGCGTCGATCTTCCTGTCCTTACCCCCGAGCTGTTTCCAGTTCGTGATCTTTCCCGCAAAAATGTCGGCCACCTGGATGAGGGAGAGGCCGCTCACGGGGTTGTCGGCATGGACGACCACGGAAATCCCGTCGTAGCAGATGATGGTCTGGGTGAGGGTCATCTCGTCTTCCTTAAGGGGCCTCGACGACATGCCGATGTCCACGGTCCTGTTCATACATGCCTGGACGCCCGCGGTGGAGCCGCCGCCCTGGACGTCGACCACATATTCGGGACGGTCGACCATAAAATGCTCAGCCAGTTTTTCGGTGAAAGGCATGACGGAAGTGGAGCCTGCCACGGTGATCGTGCTCTTCTTGCCGTTCTTCTGCCCTTCCTTTCCCGGGACGGAGCAGGATGAAAGGGATATTGCCATGGCAATGGAGAGCAAAATGCCGATAATCTTCCCCATTATTCTATTCCCCGGGATTGTCCTTCACGTGGCGGATGATCTTCCCCTCCACCATGAAAATCACCAGTTCGGCGATGTTTACTGCATGATCGGCCATTCTTTCCAGGTACTTGGAGATGAAAAGGAGCCTCGTAGCCCTGGAGATCGTTTTCAAATCCTGCATCATGTAGGTGAGGAGCTCCCGGAACATCTGCTCGAGGAGTTGGTCTACCAGGGAATCCTGTTCTTTCACCTTTCTCGCCAGTTCCACGTCTTCCCGGACAAAGGCGTCGAGGCTCTCCTTGACCATGAGCTGCACTGTTTCGGCCATGGTGGGTAAATCGATGTAGGGCTTCAACTGGGGCTCCAGGTTGAGCTCCAGGACCCTTTCACAGATATTGACCGCCATGTCGCCTATCCGCTCGAGGTCGTAATTGATCTTGATGGCAGTCGTGATAAGCCTTAAGTCTCTCGCTGCCGGCTGGCGCAGGGCGAGGAGCTTCAGGCAAAACTCGTCTATTTCAACTTCGATCCCGTTGATGACCTCGTCATCTTCGATCACCTTCTGGGCGAGCTCGGAGTACCGCTCGAGAAGGGATTTGATGGCGTCCCTGATGGCCCTCTCTACAAGCCCTCCCTCATAGAGCAGCTTTTCTTTAAGCTCCTTCAGTTCCAGGTCAAAGGCTTTGTAGATGTGTCCTTCCACCGCAGGACCTCCTCATGGATTTACCGCGCAGATTATAGTAAGTTTTTCCCCTTAATGCAATAGAATAGAGGCGGGAGCCCCCTGTGTGCCGTCAGGCAATGGAAATTTGGCGGGAAGAGCAAGAGCTCTCTCTGTTTACGATCACCATGCGCCGACATTGGCGGAGCATGGTGAGGATGGTTAGCCGTCTTGTTCCTGAAATCCCTTCAGTGCCTTTCGCCTTGAAGGATGTTGAAGCTTTTTCAAGGCTTTTGCCTCGATCTGACGGATGCGCTCGCGGGTGAGGCCGAACACGTCGCCCACCTCTTCCAGGGTGTAATCGCTTTTCTCCCCGATGCCGAGCCTCATCCTGATGATCTTCTCCTCCCTCGAAGTAAGGGTAGACAATACCTTGCCTATCTCTTCCCTGAGAGAAACGGCCACACACTCGGTAAGAGGCGAAGAGGCCTTCGGGTCCGCGATAAAATCGCTCAAGGTCGACTCGTCGTCACCGATCGGGGTCTCCATCGAGACGGCCCCGCCGGATGCCTTCATGATTTTTCTCACCTTTTCCAGAGGAAAGGCCGCTTTGACCGCGATCTCCTCGAGGCTCGGCTTTCTTCCCAGCTCCTGAAAGAGGATGATCGTCACCTTATTGATCTTATTTATGCTCTCGAGCACATGAACAGGCACCCTGATGGTGCGCGCGTGGTCTGCGATTGCCCGCGTGATGGACTGCCTGATCCACCATGTCGAATAGGTGGAAAACTTGTAGCCCCTCTTATAGTCGTATTTTTCCGCGGCCTTCATGAGACCCATGTTGCCTTCCTGAATGATGTCGAGAAAGGAAAGGCCCCTGTTCATATATTTTTTCGCGATGTTGATCACGAGCCTCAGGTTCGCCTGAACGAGCCTGTTCTTCACGATTTTGAGCCCCTCGTCGATCTTGCCGAGCTCGATTAATTTTTCTCGTACCATGGCAGCCTCGGTCCCTTCCAACAGCTTCGACTGGCGGCCTATCTTCTTCACGATCTCTACGAGGATCTTCTTGTTGAACTTGAGATCGAGCAGAATTTCTTCCACTCTACGCTCCATTCTTTTGAGATCCTGGGCGAGCTCTTTCCTGCCCGGTCCGTTCGTCTCCTGCAGTCTTGCCTTTAATTCTTCTTTCTTGCCTTCCAGCTTTTTCAGCATCCTGATCGCGGATAAGGTCTGGTTCTTATGTTTTTCCTCATCTTTTTCACCGGAGCCCATGTCATCGATATTGATAACGTCCCCTATCTGGACCTCCCCTTCCTTCAACTGCCGGCCTATTTCCAGGAGCTCGTCCATCGCCTGGGGCAATCCGAACATGATACCCTTAGCAGCCCTTTCGCCTTCTTCTATCTTTTTCGCGATACGGACGTCCTCATCGGGGGTAAGGCGCGACACGTGCCCGATATCTTTTAAATAGGCCCATATGATATTATCGGTGGTCTCAGAGGGCAGGCGATCTGCATCTCCCCAGTCGGCGTGCTCTTCCTCGCGGGAACCGGTTTTTACCTCAATCTCGTCGATTATGTTGACCTCGACAGTAGATAAGGGGTCGAACTCACTCACCTCTCCTGAATAAAATATGTTGGAGGGGAGGAAATCGGTAATCTCCTCAGCCGAGAGAAAGTCTTTCTCCATGTCGTCTGCCGGGTGCTTTACTTCAATGGTACTGTTTATTTTCATTTTCAATCCTAAAGAAAAATGCCCTTCTGCAATGAAAGGGCATTTCAATATATGGTATCTAATTTATTGATATTTATAGTATATACGAAAATTTAGCCCAGGTCAAGTTAGTTCGATAATCAATCCCCCTCCCGGCACGGGAAAAGGCGTGGCCGTGATGGCCCTTTTTCCGGGAGATCAGCCGGTTCAGGGAAGGCGGCGAAGAAAGGGGGTTCATTTTTTTCGTGGGTGAGACCGTATTCGGAAAAAAACATTTTCCCCGGCCGGATTCGTACTTGACTATGGAGGGGAAGTCTGCTATTTTTTTTAAATGATGTGTAAAATTAATAAGTTGTAGCACAAACGATGACAGTATGGGAGGTATTTATGCTACATTCACTCCATAACCAAAAGGAACGAAAGGTACTTTTTGTCGATGACGATGAGATCCTCGTGGAAATGAATATCTGTCGCCTGGAGAGCATGGGCTGCAATGTGATCGCTTCAACGGACAGCCTCGAAGCCCTGGAGATTTTCCAGGCCTCCCCCAATGGCTTCGATCTCATTATTACGGATCAGCGTATGCCGAACATGACGGGTATCGAGCTTGCAAAAAAGATCAAGCGGATCAGGCCTGATATCCCTATCATTCTTCTTACGGGTCTCGATGACGCCGAGGCCATGGACAAGGGGCTCCAGGCAGGCATCTCGGCCTGTGCCCCCAAGGTAATCTGCGAACAGGACATGGCGGAGCTTGTCGACGAGGTCCTGACGAATCGCGCGATAAAGATTAACGCATGGGCCTACCTGAATTAATTAGTTTATCTTTCCCGCCCGATATCGGCCGCCTTACCCCCTCTAAGCCCTTTGGCGGAAACTGCGTGATGCGCCGATGCCGGCGCGTTCCGGTTTCGGGCGCTTTTCCTATTTTACTGTTATTCTCACGAAGTTGATTGATCTGCCGGTAGAAATGTCTTACTCTTTCTAATCTTCTTGCTGTATGCGGAAAAGTTTATTGGGGGAAAGATGCCGGTTAAGTCGCACGGGAAGGGAGAGCCGAAAAAGGGGAAAAAGCTGGCGGCCATTACGGGAAAGTCCGTTGTCGCAGAAGAACGTTTTCCCGTCGTGGCCCTGGGCGCATCAGCCGGAGGTCTCGAGGCCTTCGAGCAGTTCTTCAAGAATCTCCGCCCGAATCTCAGGGCCGCCTTTGTCGTGATCTCCCACCTCGATCCCCGGCACTCGAGCATGCTATCGGAGCTGATCTCCCGCTTTACTCAAATGGAAGTCCATGAAGCCCTGGACGGCGTTATCGTCGAGCCGGGGCATGTTTATGTAATCCCGCCCAACAGGGATATGGCTATTTTTCACGGCCGGCTCTTGCTGAGCGAACAGAAGACCTCGCCGGGCACGAGAATGCCGATCGATTCCTTCTTCCGCTCCCTTGCGGAGGACGCGGGCGACCGGGCCGTTGCCGTCATTCTTTCCGGCACCGGAACGGACGGCACCCTCGGCGTGAGGTCCCTCCAGGCCGGCGGCGGAGTGGTGTTCGTTCAGGAGCCCTCGAGTGCCAAATTCGACGGCATGCCCCGAAGCGCCATACAAAAGGGTCTGGCCGATTATGTGCTGCCCGCCGAAGAAATTCCGGGGCAGCTCGCGACGCTCTTTGACAGGTATCTGAGCAGGGAAGAAGAGACCCCCGACGAGGCCAACATGATCCGGAAAGTGCTCATGATCATAAGGGCAAAAACCGGCCACGACTTTTCACAGTACAAGAAGAATACCCTGAGCCGCCGCATCAGGAGGAGGATAAGCATCCATAATCTGCAAAATATCGCCGATTATGTCCGGTACCTGGGGGACCGTCCGGAAGAGGTGAAGCAGCTGCTCAAGGAGATGCTCATTAATGTCACCAATTTTTTTCGGGATCCCGAAGCCTTCGAGGCGCTTACGAAGGTCGCCCTGCCGGAGATTCTGCGCGACAAGCCTGATGACTACCTGTTGAGGGTGTGGGTGGCAGGGTGCGCCACCGGCGAAGAGGCTTATTCGATTGCCATGGCCATCCGGGAACATGCCGAGGAGACAGGGCGGGATTGCAAGGTCCAGATATTCGCTACCGATCTCGACGAAACATCGATCGCGATTGCGCGGGCCGGCATGTTCCCGGCAAACATCGCCCTCGACGTACCTCGGTCCCTGCTCGGGAAATTCTTCCTCAAGGAAGAGAAAAGCTACCGGGTAAGAAAAGACATCAGGGATGAGATCGTCTTTGCGGTACAGGACGTGGCGAAGGACGCGCCCTTCACCAGGCTTGACCTTGTCTCCTGCCGTAATGTCCTTATCTATATGGAACCCGAGCTCCAGGAGAAGCTCCTTGGCCTGTTTCATTACAGCCTCAAGCCGGGGGGCGTCCTTTTGCTCGGCTCCTCCGAAAGCGTGGGCGCCCGGTCCGACCTGTTCAGGACAATCGACCGTAAATGGAAGTTTTTTCAGGCCAAGGCAGGCGCGGGGCATAAGGCCTTACTTCACGAAGCCTTCGCAGCCGCGCCCGCGCCCGCGAAGGCCGAGCGTGCGAAGGCCCGGGGAATCCCCGCAAAATTCGATCTCGAGGCAACCGTTCACCGCGCGCTCCTCTCGACTTTCGCCCCTCCCGCGGTGATAGTCGACACGAGGGGTAATATTCTCTATATCCATGGTGATACGGCAAAATATCTGACTCCCGCCTCAGGCCGCCCTGTGGTCGACATCGAGCATATGATGAGGGAAGGACTTCGATTTTCCATGAGAACGGCCCTCATGTCCGCCACGGCGCACCGGCAGGAGGCGGTCTACCGGAACCTCCGGGTCAGGACAAACGGAGAATCAATAACAATCGACCTTACTATCAGACCTTTGCCGCAGGACGAGGACGCACTCTTTATGTTCACTTTTCAGGAGGTCCGGGAAGAGAAGAGAAGGGAGACGGAAAAGGGGAATTCAAAGGAGAAGGTCGAGGCCGATCGTTTTATCGAGCTTGAGAAGGAGCTGGTCTATACGAGGGAAAGCCTGCAGGCAACCGCCGAGGAGGCGCAGGCGGCGAATGAAGAGCTGAAGTCGGCAAACGAGGAGCTCCAGTCCAGCAACGAGGAGCTTCAATCGACAAACGAGGAGCTCGAGACTTCCCGAGAAGAGCTGCAGTCGGTGAACGAGGAGCTGACCACGGTCAATGCCGAGCTCAGGTCGAAGATCGACCAGCTTTCCCAGAGTGAGAGCGACCTGAGGAATCTCCTCGACGGCACCGGGATTGCAACCATATTCCTGGACGGGGATTTCAATATCAAGCGGTTCAATTTCTCGGCCACGAGGATTGTGAACCTCATCCCTTCCGATGTGGGCCGCCCCATCGATGACGTCACACTAAAGATCGAATCAATCAGACTTTCAGAAAAGGCCGGGGAAGTAATAGACAGACTCAGGCCTTTTGAAGCGGAAGTGGAAGGGAAAGACAATGCGTGGTTCCTCATGCGGATCATGCCCTACAGGACCGTGTACAATGTCATCGACGGGGTCGTCATGACCTTTGCCGACATAAGTGAATTAAAGCGCATGGCGGCGGAGCGGAGCGAGTTCTTCGAGAACATCGTGCAGACGGTACGCGAGCCCCTTCTTGCCCTCGATGCCGGTCTCAGGGTGGTGATGGCGAACAAGGCATTCCTCGCCCTGTTCCACGTGAGTCCCGAAGAGACGGAAGGAAGGAGCTTTATCACCCTCGGGGGCCATGAGTGGAATATCCCCGCCCTCACCGATCTTTTATCCGAAGTTTCAAAAACCGGCAAGGCTTTTGAAAATTTTATAGTCGAGGTGGAATTGCCCGTAACCGGACGTCGCCCCATCCTTCTCAATGCCCGTAGAATAAAAGCGGGCGGCACTGACGGCAGCCCCCTCATTCTCCTCGCAATGGATAAGCCGGTACCATGAAGGCGGCCACGGGTAAGATTGGAAGTAAAGGGCGAAAAAGAAAATAAACCCATTATTTAAAGGACGGAAACAGATGGCGCGACAAAAGGATTCAGCCGGAAAATCCCCCTCCGGGATCGATGACGGGCCTCAATCTGAAGATCCGGTAAAGCTTATCGAGGACCTGCGCCTCCATCAAGTAGAGCTTCAGATGCAGAATCAGGACCTGAGGAGGGCGCAGGAGGTCATCGAGGAGAGTCGCGAACGGCTTGCCGACCTCTATGATTATGCCCCGGTGGCATATCTTACGATCGACGGGAAAGGGATAATACAAGAGGCGAACCTGACGGCGTCGGCATTGTTTGACGTGCCGAGGCAGGAGCTCATCGGGGCGCCCTTTAACCTCTACGTCGACCGGGAGTCCCAGGACGAATACTTCCTGCACCGCTCTCACGTAATAAAAGAAAAGGCGAAGGCGGTATGCGAGATTCAGCTGAAAAAGCGCGGTTCGATCTCTTTCTGGGGGCGGGTCGAAAGTATCGCGGTGTCGCCGGCCGGGCCGGACGCCCCCGCCTCGGTCCGCTCCGCGATCATCGATATTACCGAAAGAAAAGAGGCGGAAGTGGCGCTTCAGGAGAGCGAAGGAAAGTACAGGGACCTGGTGGAGAGCGTAAACAGCATCATTATTCAGGTCGATGAAAGAGGCCGGGTGATTTTTCTCAACACGTTCGCCCTCGATTTCTTCGGATATCCATTAGAGGAGCTCTCAGAAAAAGGCGTGGTCGGCACCATAATTCCGGCAGAGGCGGCGGCCGGCCACAATCTGAAGGACCTCCTCGGTTACATCGGCCGATCCCCCGACCGGTATCGGGAGAAGGAATTGGAAAACAGGCGGCGAAACGGCGAGAGGGTCTGGGTTTCCTGGACTGTCCGGGCGCTCCATGACCGGAAGGGCCTCTTCTCCGGCATACTGGCGGTGGGAAACGATGTATCGGAAAGAAAAAGGCTGGAAGAGCAGTTGCGGCAGGCCCAGAAAATGGAGGCCGTCGGCACCCTCGCGGGCGGGATTGCCCACGATTTCAACAATGTCCTCGCCGCGGTTATGGGTTTTACCGAGATGGCCCTCGACGATTCGCAGGACAACCCCGGGGTCGCGGAAAACCTCGAGCGCGTGCTGAAGGCGTCGAAGCGGGCGAGGGACCTGGTGCGGCAGATACTCGTCTTTTCCCGTAGGGCCCCTTACAAGAGGGACCCCCTGTCCCTGACCCCCCTCGTGAAGGAGACGGTCCAGCTCCTGAGGGCCTCTATCCCCGCCACGATCGAGATCCGGCTCACCATCACCTCCACCTCCGATACGGTCTTTGCCGCGCCGGTAGAGGTGCAGCAGATCCTTATGAATATCGCCACGAACGCCTCCCTGGCGATGGAGAAGAAGGGTGGGGAAATGGAGATAAGCCTCACCGATGTCTTTTTCCCACGTGGCTCCCCTGCCCTCGACGCCGACGCGGCGCCCGGAGAGTATCTCCAGATCACCATACGCGATACAGGCGTCGGCATGAGTCAGGAAGTCAGGAAGAGGGCCTTCGAACCTTTTTTCACCACGAGGGAAGTAGGCAAGGGCACCGGCATGGGTCTCGCCGTGGTATATGGGATCGTCAAGGAGCTCGGGGGCATGATCAATATCGAAAGCGAGCCGGGCAAAGGCACCACCTTCAGGGTCTTTCTCCCGAAAGCGGATATCGAAGCAGCCACGGAGGGAGAGGCGCCTGTCGCGATTCAGGGAGGCAAGGAGCGGATCCTCTTTGTCGATGATGAGGAGATGCTCGTCCTATGGGGCAAAGCCACCCTCGAACGGCTGGGATACACGGTGAAGGGGGCAAGGGGCGGACAGGAGGCGTTGGGGATCTTCCTTGACGATCCTGCCCAAATCGACCTGGTGATCACCGATCAGGCCATGTCCAAACAATCCGGCGCGGATCTCGCCAGGGAGATGCTCAAGGCAAGAAAAGACCTGCCGATTATCCTCTGCACAGGTCACAGCGAGACGATCACCCCCGATACGGCCCAAAAGATCGGGATCAGGGAGTTCCTCATGAAGCCCCTGGGAAAGCAGGAGCTGGCGGAGGCAGTGAGAAGGGCGCTCGATACAGGCAAAAAAACAGATTAAACGCCCGCGACGGGAGGGTAACGCTCCAAAACTCTTTACGATGGAAACCATCTTTTCTCTTGACAAAAAGTCTGTACGTGATAACATCATTGTACGAACACCCATTTCATTAGACGGAATCCTAAGGGCAAGGATGAAGACAGTCGATAGTCTCTAGTATATAGTCGTTAGTAAAGGCAATAAAGGCAGCCTCTAGTCGTTGGTAAAAGACAAAGGCAGTGAACACGGGTGGGAGTTGACAAAAAGCCTGCGTATAGATGGAAGAAACAGGCGGTGCTCGTGATTAGCAGTTCCCCCGGCTCCACCGAGCGTGATGTAGCCCGCACCGCGGGCGAGACCAACAGTAGGCGCCCTTAGGCGAGGGGAGGCTCCGATAGCTTTGCTATCGGAGGGGGCGACGTGAGCCCCCTGCAACTGAAGGCAAAGGGCGATGAAAAAGCCCTCTTAACTATTTGAAGAAGCAGGCGGTGCTCATTATGGGCAACTCTGTCATAGCAGTTTGGCGTAATGCAGCCCGCACAGCGGGCGAGAAGGGGAGGCTCCGATAGCTTTGCTATCGGAGGGGGCGACGTGAGCCCCTATAATGGTTGTGCGACGTGAGCCCCATTGAAATGCAATGTAGCCCGCACCGCGGGCGAGAAGGGGAGGCTCCGATAGCTTTGCTATCGGAGGGGGCGACGTGAGCCCCCTGCAACTGAAGGCAAAGGGCGATGAAAAAGCCCTCTTAACTATTTAAAGAAGCAGGCGGTGCTCATTATGGGCAACTCTGTCATAGCAGTTTGGCGTAATGCAGCCCGCACAGCGGGCGAGAAGGGGAGGCTCCGATAGCTTTGCTATCGGAGGGGGCGACGTGAGCCCCTATAATGGCATGGATAAAGAAGAAGCCTTTTATAACAGATCGCTGGAGCGGGCCTTGCAGATACTGAATGCCTTCGGCGTCGAGCACCAGAATCTCAGCCTCGCCCAGATCGCCACTGCGCTGAGCCTTCCGAGGGCGACGGTATTGCGATTATGCTCGACCCTCGTCAAATACAGCTTCCTCCATCAGGACCTCGAATCGAAGCGATACTCCCTGGGCCTCAGGCTCTTCGAGCTGGGCAGCCTGGTCTTCAACTCTTTTTCCCTGCGGAGAATTGCGTCTCACCATTTGAGCGAGTTGCAGCTGAAGCTGGGAAAAACGATATTCCTGGGGGTTCTCGACAACGACGACCTCCTCTACATCGATAAGAAGGACGATGCGAGGAACGTGATCCGCTTCACCTCCGAAGTGGGAAGGCGCCGTCCCCCGAATTGGGGGATGGTAGGGCCCATGATTCTCGCCTACATGCCGGAGGACGAAGTCGAGCGGATCCTGGGGCGAAGGCCCATGATGGTGACGGCCAGGAAGTCCCTCACCACAAAAGAAGAGCTTCTCGCGTGGCTCAGGGAAATTCGGGCCAAGGGCTACGCAGTGGACGAGGAAACTGCCATGGACGGGATCAGCGGGGTAGCCACCCCCATCAAGGACGCCTCGGGCAAAGTCATTGCCGCCATAGGAGTAGCCTTCATTTCATCCTCCGTCGATTCCAGGGGCCTCAAGAGAATCATAAAAGAATCCCTGACAACCGCCCTCGCCATTTCCGAAGAAATGGGCTATATGGGGACAATGTAAGGTTTTTGCAACTAAAGGGCTTGCACAATCGATGGGGCTCACGTCGCACAACCATTATAGGGGCTTGCGTCGCCCCCTCAGCGAACGAAGTCCGCTGAGCCTCCCCTTCTCGCTCGCTGTGCGAGCTACATCACGCGAGACTACTACTAGAGAAATGCTTATTATAGGCGCCGCCTGTTCCTTCTAATAGGAAGGCGGGCTTTGTCACGCTTTTGCCATCTTGGGGCTTGCGTCGCCCCCTCAGCGAACGAAGTCCGCTGAGCCTCCCCTCGCCTAAGGGCGCCTACTGTTGGTCTCGCTCGCTGTGCGAGCTACATCACGCGGGACTACTACTAGAGAAATGCTTATTATAGGCGCCGTCTGTTCCTTCTAATAGGACAGCGGGCTTTTTCCCGCATCTAACCTGTTTACTGCCTTGGCTTTTACTATCGACTAAAGACTAGAGACTAGAGACTAGCGACTGCCTCTCTTGTTTTTTTTCTTGACAAAAGCATGGCGTATGATAGAATGTCACTCAATGAACAACAATTTCGGTAAATGAACTTCTTTTGAAACAGTTGAAAGAAGAGGGGCTTTTTTTCAAGGGTACAATACCCCTGAATGAGCGCTGGTAATTGGTGCACCGCGTCGGGATATCAGGGCTGGATTTTCTTTCCCCAACCTTGAAAATACGAGGGAGGTACTTGCCTATGGAATTCTGGAATCCTTACACGGAGACGTTGCCGCGGGAGAAGTTGAACAGGATCGAGCTTAAGTACTTTCAGGACCTTGTGACCTACGGTAAAACCCATTCCAACCTCTATAAAGAGAAGTTAAAGGGGATAGAGGTCGGGGACATCAAGACCTTCGAGGATATCAAGAAAGTCCCCTTTACTTACAAAGAAGAGCTTCGGAAGTGGCAGGAGAATGTAGATCCCTTTCCCTACGGCGGACTTTTAGGTGTGCCGATCGAGGAGGTCAGCACTTTCCGGCAGACGAGCGGCACTACGGGCAAGCCCGTCTATGTGCCCGAGTCCTACGAGAGCTGGCAGTGGAGGATCGAGGCCTGGTGCCACATACTTTACATGGCAGGGTTCAGACCCCGTCACCGGCTCTTTCTCCCCTTCGGCTACAATGTCTACGTCGCATTCTGGGAAGCCCATTACGCGGCGGAAAAGCTCGGGTGCGAAGTCATCCCCGGCGGCGCCCTCGATACCAAGGGCAGGGTCAATAAAATCATTGAAATGAAGATAACTGCCATGGCCGGCACCCCGACCTACACGCTGAACATCGCGCAGGAGGCGATGGCCATGGGCATCGACCCGAAATCCTTCGGCATCGAGCGGATATTGGGCGCCGGAGAGCCGCTGCCGGAGGCGACGCGGAAGAAAATAGAAGCGACTTACGGATGCAAGATGTTCGACCACATAGGCTCCACCGAGACCTGCGGGTTTGCGGGCATGTGCGAGGCCCAGGAAGGACTTCACATGATAGAGCCCCTCTTCCTCGTCGAGCTCCTCGACCGCGAGACCCTCTCGAAAGAGGTGGCGGAAGGCGAGCAGGGCGTGCTCGTGGTAACCCCGCTGGGACGCCATTCCTTCCCGGTGATCAGGTTCAATACGAATGACGTGGCAGTGAAGGGCCCCTCCACCTGCTCCTGCGGCAGGACATCTCAAAAGATGATGGAGATAGTCGGCAGGGTCGACGACATTACGAAGATCCGGGGAGTCCTCTTCTCTCCCAAGACCGTGGAGCAGTTGGTCAGGTCCGAGTTTCCGGAAATTATCGAGTATGAGCTCGTAGTGACCCGGGAGGGTATCATGGACAAGATACTCGCCAGGATCGAAGTGGACCCGAAGCTTGGAAAGACGGAGGCGGACGCCGTTGCCGCGAGACTGTCGGAACGACACAAGATAAAGACGAACCTGTCGTGCACCACGAAAGTCGAGCCCCCGGGGACGCTCCCGCGTTACGATCTCAAGGCGAAACGATTCAAAGACCAGAGGGGGGCACACTAATGGACGAGATCAGAAAGGAAATCGAAACGCTCAGGCAAAGCGCCGAGAGGCTGAAATCTCTCGCCAAGGACAATAACGCTGTACGTAAAAACGCGGAAATCCTGCTCACCTTCCTCTATATACTGAAGTTCATCACTCCGGAAGAGTAGGCAGGAGCGGGCCGGGACCGTTCGGTCCGCAGGAAAGGGAGTATCTATTAAGATATAGTCACATATCTATTAATTCTAAGGAGGTTCTCTATGGGTTCGGAAGGAAGACTTGCATTGGTCACAGGCGCCTCGATGCCGCGCGGTATCGGCAGGGCAGCAGCGATAGCCCTGGCACGGGACGGAGCGGATGTGGTGGTAACGGGTTACAACAATATGGACGGCGTCGAGAAGGTCGCGGAGGAGATCCGGGCCATGGGGCGCAAATCGATGGCATTGAGAATGAACGGGCGAGACTACGGCGACACCCAGAAGGGTTTTGCCGCCATCAAAGAGAAGATGGGACCCGTCAGTATCCTCGTCAACAACGCAGCCCAGATGCGCCGCATGGTCACCGTGGCGAAGACGAATGTCGATGAATGGGATGCCGAGGTAAAGCTCTGCCTCAACTCCGCCTTCTACTGCATCAAAGAGGCGTGGGCAGACATGTGCGCCAACAAGTGGGGCCGCATCATCAACATGACCTCCGTTGCCGGCGTCATGGGCGGCTCGGGACAGTCGAGCTACGGCGCTGCCAAGGCGGGCCTTATCGGCATGGCCAAATCGGTTGCCCTCGAAGGGTCACGGTTCAACATCACCGCCAACTGCGTGCTCATCGGCACGGCCAACACGGAAGCTTATTATGAGCCCATCCCCCAGGAGATCCGGGAGAGGTTCGAGAAGAGGATCGCCTTAAGAAGACCTGCCGAGCCCGAAGAGATCGCCGATGCGATCGCCTTCGTCTGCTCCGATAAGGCGGCATATATGACCGGCTCCATCGTCAACATGATGGGCGGCCTCGATCTATTCGTATTTTAACAAACCCTGCCTGAGCAGGGACACAATCTTTAAGGAGGAGTAGTTATGAAACCATACACAAAGGCATACATACCCTACAAAGGGTATTATTCAACACCCTTTTCCCGCTGGCAGGGATCGATGCAGAACGACAGCTCCGTCGAGCTGGGAGCAAACACCGCGAGACGCTGGTTCCTCGAGAAAGCTAAAATGGATCCCACCGTCATCGATTATCTCTATTTCGGAAGCACCGTCGCTCAGAACCACTGGTTTTGCGCCCACAACTGGGCAAGCGCGATGCTGACGGACGACCAGAAGTTCGTCCCCGCCCTGTTCGTAAACCAGGCGTGCGCCACGTCGACGACCATTCTGAACCTTCTGGCCAAGGACCTGGAGCTGGACATGTACGGCGTAGGCTACGGCCTCATGACCGACCGCTGCTCGAACGGCCCCCACACCATCTGGCCCGATCCCCTGGGACCCGGAGGACAGCCGGACAGGGAAGACTGGAACATGGACAACTTCAGCGGGACCCCGAAACACCGCTGCGCCATGGTGCAGACCGCCGAGAACGTGGGCAAAGAAGTGGGCGTCACCAAAGAAGAGTGCGACGCGGTGGTGCTGAGACGTTTTGAGCAGTATCAGGACGCCCTCGCCAACGACAAGGCATTCCAGAAACGCTATATCTTCGCACCGGAAGTAACGGTGACGAAGAAGAAAAAGAAACTGATGGAAGACGACGAAGGCTGGACCCCCACGTCAGCGGAAGGCCTGGCGAAACTGAAACCGGCCACCCCCGGCGGCGTCCTGAGCTTCGGCGCCCAGACCTTTCCTGCCGACGGCAACTGCGGCATCATCGTCGCCACCCGCGATAAAGCGAAAGAGATGAGCGCGGACCCGAAGATCGAGATCCAGATCGTCTCCTATGGCTTTGCACGGGTAAAACCGATGTTCATGCCTGCGGCCCCGATCCCCGCGGCCCAGATGGCGCTGGCAAACGCAGGCCTCACGCTTGCCGACATCAAGGCCGTAAAAACCCACAACCCCTTCGCCATCAACGACCTTGCCTTCGCAAAAGTGTTGGGATACGATGTAATGAAGATGAACAACAACGGCTCATCCCTGATCTACGGTCATCCCCAGGGACCGACCGGTGGCAGGGCAATTATCGAGATGATAGAGGAGCTTTCTATGACAGGCGGCGGATACGGCCTCTTCACGGGCTGCTCCGCAGGCGACACCGCAGCGGCACTCGTTATAAAGGTAGGTTAAGTCCCTGTTCCGGGGGGCCCCTCGGGCCCTCCGGAATATTTGTCTCCAAAGTATCATCGGTTTTCGGAGGAAGGGATGACACGGGAGCAGCCGGACATCCTTCCGGAGCGATACACGGCTATGGCAGAACCAGCATTCAAAAAAGGATAGATGGCATCATGGGCCGACGGCTGCGCATTACACGAGACCTTACCGGATCACAGGCTTTCGTCGGTCATTTCAGCATTTTCACCCGTTCTTACGCACCCACAATCATTACGCATATGAGGCTGGAGGAAGTCGGACACAGATCTTACGGGATTTGGGAGATTCCCGCAGGTACAACCCGGCGCAGTCAGCCGTCGCCGAAAGGGAGGAACCTTATCGAGATGTCTGTTCCCCACCCGCGATCGGCTCGGATTGACCTATTCCGGAATGGGTGCTTTACGTTGCATTTATCGGTGGACCGGGACGCGACGCCGGCAGTCTGAGCCACGAGACGGACAGGCTAAGCCTGGCGGAGCGCCCCTGCCACACCCCAGAAGAGGAGGTATTATGGAAAGTAGCATTCTCGAGAGGTTCCTGACGAAGGTCACCAGGGTTCTCAATATCATCGGCGGCAGCGCCCTCACATTCATGATGTTCCTTACCGTGTCGGACGTGCTCATGCGCGCA
>DASXUJ010000002.1 GCA_036504895.1 Syntrophorhabdaceae bacterium | reverse complement strand
CCCTGCGTCCTGTTTTCCCCGTTATCATCATGCTGTACCTGGCACTCTCCCTTGCAGGGTGCGCTACGACTGCCGCTCTCCCTCCCGAGGCGCTTCCAATGCATACGCTGAGCGAATTCTCCGACGATGAGCGGATTGCCGATATTGACGACCCCTGGGAAAGGTTTAACCGAAGGATGTACACCTTCAACTACTACTTCGACAAGTACTTCTTCCTTCCCGTGGTGAGCGGCTATGAGTTTGTCACCCCTGCCTTCGTCCAGACCGGGGTTTCAAACTTCTTCGGCAATGTCGGGGAGTTCCGTACGCTCTACAACAGCCTCCTCCAGCTAAAGGGCGTAAAGGCCCTTTCGACGTTTGCCCGCTTCGCGACTAACAGCACGATCGGTATCGGCGGCCTCTTCGACCCGGCCACCCACTTCGGCCTCAAAAAGGAAAGCGAGGATTTTGGCCTTACCCTTGAATACTGGGGCGTTAATACAGGGCCATATCTGGTCGTGCCGGTGGTTGGTCCCAATACCCTTCGCAGCGCGGGCGGGTTCGCCGTGGACGCCGCAGTCCGCTATGCGATTCTCGGTACTACCAAGCCCTTCGAGAATGTGGAGAACGGAAACGTCAACCAGATGGCGATATCGGCCCTGGAAGCCGTCGATATACGGCACAGGGAGACATTCCGGTACTACGAGAGCGGCTATCCTTTCGAATACTACATGGTCCGTTTCCTTTACCTCAAAAGGAGCGAGCTGCCTCTTCCGGACCTGAAGGAAACGGCTAAAAAGGTTAATGAATAAAAAGCATGATGAAAGCTTCCGGTTTTCTTTTCCTGTGACGGGCCCCGGTCTTCACGCAATCTGACCATGCGGCCCGTGACCTTCTTGCGGGTTTTTTGCATTGAAAGATAACATGTCGAAGCAGCGGGCTTTCGCAATAAATTGACTCACCCTGGTTTTCTGCGTACAATACAACGGATAAGGAGAGAAGATACCAGATAAAACAAAAATACTCGTTATCGATGACGACCCCGAACTTCTGCTCCTGACCGTTGCGGTCCTCAATCGGGCGGGGTACGAAGTGTACGGGGCCTCTGCGGGAAAGGAAGGTCTTGCCAAAGCCCGCGCCCATCGGCCCGACATAATCCTCCTCGACGTGGTACTCCCCGATATATCCGGCACCGAACTATGCAGGCAGATCAAGGAAGACGGGGACCTCAGGGATATTTTTGTAATTCTCACCTCAGGCGTCAGGACTTCATCGGAACATCAAACGGATGGTCTCAATAGGGGAGCAGACGGTTTCATAACGAGACCCGTTTCCAACAGGGAGCTCCTTGCGAGGGTCCAGTCTATGGTGCGGATCAGGCGAGCGGAGGAAGGGCTTCGGACTTCTGAGGTTCGTTACCGGAGACTTTTCGAAACGGCCCAGGCCGGGATCATGATCCTCAATGGAGAGACGGGAGAGATAGATGATGTGAACCCGTTCCTCTCCGATATGCTGGGCTATAGCTATAAAGAATTGAGGGGAAAAAGGCTCGGGGAACTAGGCGCTTTCAACGCCGGCGAGGCAAGCAAGGCTGTCCTTGCCGACCTGCAGCACAAAGGGTCTGTCCGTTATGAAGATTTAACGCTTATCGTAAAAGACGGGCGGGAGATCGAGGTGGAATTTGTCAGTACCGAATACATGGTAAGCCGCCATAAGGTGATCCAGTGCAATATCCACGACATCACCACCAGAAGATTGGCCGAGAAAGAACTCCGGAGAAGTCAGAAGCTTTTCCACACCGTCGCGCGGGCTTCTCCCGTGGGA
>DASXUJ010000001.1 GCA_036504895.1 Syntrophorhabdaceae bacterium | reverse complement strand
GCAGGCGTACACTCGTACGTTGAGGTCACAAGCGCAGCCAGAGTGCCACAGATAGGGTTTTCTCCCCGTGCCTCCATCCACTCACTCAAAGAACCAAGATTGAAGTGAATTTGTCTCGTCCCAGGAACTGATGGCTGTGCGTTCTCTTTTCGGGCAATAAATCGCTAACGTATATTAATGGCTATATCCTATTATGTGCGATTATATTCTTATTGGGCAGCGTTATGTAGCTTACAGCTTTCTATATCTCGTTCCTCTCCCCATTCCAATCCGTTCGATTTTCCGGAGTGTGACCAATCTCTTGAGGGCCTGGAGTACTGTTGGTCTCACTATCTTTGTCTCGCGGCAAATCTCAAGGGGCGTTGCTTCCGGCACCTTTTGTAAATAGTTCCACACTTCCAGTTGTTTTGGTGAAAACAGTTTCTCCACGTCCTCGCCTTCAAGAAGCGTAATAGCCATTTCGGATTGTTTAAGCAACATATCCAGGAAGAAATTGAGCCAGGGAAAGATATTCTCGGTCTTTTTCCCAAAAGTCTTCTGGCTTTTGACAAGGGCAAGATAGTAGTTGTTCTTGTTATCTTCAATCAATTTTTCATGGGACACGTAGGGTATAAAGGCATACCCTTCCTTGAGCAAAAGCAAGTTGGTGAGAATACGGGAGACTCTTCCATTGCCATCCTGAAAAGGATGGATGTTGAGGAACTCTACCAGGAAGTTGCCGATCACGAGAAGAGGATGATATTTCTTCGCCTCGAGCGCCTGCTCGGCCCAATCCATGAGCTCCTGCATTTCCTTGGGAGTAAGGAAAGCTTTGGTCGGCTCAAACACGATACCGATACTTTTGCCGTTTTGATCGAACATTTCGACAGTGTTCTCGATCTTCTTGTAATCTCCTCGATGCCTCTGGTCCTTCCCGACATATTTGAGAAGTTGGTTATGAAAATGCTTCACCGTACTTTCGCTGAATTTTATCGACTTCCAGGGATCGAACACGTTATGAAGCAGTTCGTAATATCCCTGCACTTCCTGTGAGTCCCTGTCGGTGAACTTCTTCGTGGTCACGCCCTGCATCAACTTTTCAATTTCCTTGTCGGTGAGCTTGACGCCCTCAATGCGAGTAGAAGCCCCGGTGGAAGTGACCAAAACAGACCGCTTCAGGCGACCCAAAGTTTGAGGGTTAATTTGCAGCCCGCCAATCCAGCGCCCTTTGATCTCATCGATCCTGGCGATCTTGGATAAAACCTCTGAAGGGAGACGGGACAGTCTTTTGTCAAAGCGGTCAATTCTGGCCATGGGTTTTATTATATAGTTAGCTATATCTGATTATATTCTATTGTATATATTGTGTCAACCGGCCAAAGCTACACTCAACCGGTTCAAGAGCTGATAATCCAGAGGGCACCACCCCGCATAGTACCGACAGAAAGTCTAGCGGTTCAAGCCTCGAATTACGCAACCTCTACTTTATTCACGATTTAATGTCTGACTCTGAAAGCCTCTCGGTCGCAGATTTTGTGGCTAAATTTATCCTATTTTAATTAGAAAGTTGGCAAAACCTATTCGTTCTCTTGAAATCGTTTTTTGGAATGATATTATCGGAATATGATCGATATACCGACTGTTATAGTTTTAGGCGCTGGAGCGAGCCATCCCCACGGATATCCCACGGGGGCTGAATTGCTATCCGATATTTGTTCACATTTCCGTTAAGAATTCAAAGTTTATGGCTCAAAGCGGATAGCAATTTTTCTACGGGCTGCGTTTGTGAAGAATAGAGCAGAGGGTTTTACTAATTATCTTAAGAAATCAAATACCCCTTCAGAAGATAGGACTAAAGGGTCAGACGCGTTGTATTTCCATGCCTAATTGTTTCTGAGCTTTCTTTATTTCCTGTTCCAGGCATCGAAGAGTTCGCTCCATTTCCTTATTCAAAAGGGATTTGGGGCAACTTTCCAAGCGCCCTTTGTTTCTTCACTTTAATTTTATCATTGTCGCTAAATCGTGTATTTTCTCTCCTTTGTAAGGGTGACGGACAACGGCCGAATCGGGGGGGCCGGCTCGGCCTGAGACGCCCCCCCTAGTTCCCCCCCACAAGCGATTATCTCTTGGAAAACAAAAAAACTGCCGGCAAGGGGCGTCAAGCAATTGCAAACAGCATACATGACCAAGGTTTCCCGCAGTCAGTTATCAGCATACTGAAGCGAGCGACCACTGTCCGATATCGGTTGAAATACAGATGTAGGACTGGACAGTTACACTCCTGCAAACCGTCATGTTTTTGCAGGAAGGGAAGAATTATCTCCTGACAGGAAACCCTCTGATGGGTGACCCCACTTCCCTCCCCGATCGAATTGGTGATGAGGAAGAAAATCATGATCAGGCTCTTGAAAAGATGGCCACACCGACATATGTTGTGGGCATCAGCGGCAGGATACCCGAGATGAATAAATTTCACTGGAGGTACTCTATGAAGTATGTAGCGAAAATTGTGCTTTTGTCTTTATTCGCGATACTGGCCCTGACTCCCGGTGTTTTGCGCGCCCAACAGGCTGCCTTCGAGGTTGACAATGCCCCGACGATTGTCGGGATTTTAGTGGGAGCCGCGCCCGACTACTTGGGATCCAAGAACTACAAGGGCGTTGCCGCGCCGTTCCTTAAGTATACGCTGCCCGGGTCTAACCAGTACCTCTTGTTGCGTGGCACCGAGCTTTCCCTCAATATCGTCGATCATCCTGTATTCCGCTTAGGACCGGTACTCAATTATCGTCCTGAGCGATCGAACGTGGAAAATGACCAGGTTGACAGGATGACGAAGATCGATTCGGCCATTGAAGGCGGTGCTTATCTAGGATTCGAGTTTATCGACCCAGGCAACCCGAGATGCCGCCTCCTCACCACTCTGACATGGACCGCCGACATGAGCGGTGCCTATAATGGCTGGCTCGTCACGGGGCTCGTAAGGGGATGGTGGGCTATGGCCAAAAACTGGGATGTCGGTTTGGGCATCAGCAGTACTTATGGCGATAGTGCGTACACGAGCAGGTACTTCGGCGTGGACGTGACCGACGCATTCCTCTCCGGGCTCCCACGCCATAATGCGAGCGCTGGTTTCAGAGATGTTTCTGCCACTCCTGCAATCGTCTATCATCTGAACCAAAACTGGCACATCGCGGGCGGTGTCCGCTACATGCGGCTTCTGGGAGATGCCGCCAACAGCCCGGTGGTCGATAACGTAGGTTCGAAGGACCAGTGGGTAATGGGCGCGGGAGTCCTCTACAGCTGGAGATAAAAAAAGCTCTCTTTCCTGATGCCGGTCGTCAGGGAAAACCCAAGGGGTCGGCCCTTGAATTTTGAACGATTGGAATCTCTTGCTTGGCCCCTGGCCTCTTCGGTTCTCGCAAGTCAAAATCAAGGGGTCATGCTGACACAAGGACACTTCGTATTCTCTCATCAATGTATTTCAATAAGATTCTGTCGTCTATCCTCCGCTTCAAATGAACCCTCCCGTGGTATCCCAGGAGCATTATCGGGTACCACCGCTCGGAAGAGAGAAGATAAAACAATTGCCGCCCCCGGTTTATTGTATTGCGCCCATATAGTGACTAACTAATATTATAGAGTTGAAGGCACGGCAGGTAGAGAGAGGAAACTGACCACCGCAAAGTAATTTGCGAAGGGACAGAAGAAGAACATTATGAACAATACAATCACATTCAAAAACGCCGAGAAAGAAAGACTCACTGAAAACCGTGAGGGCCGGGCCCGGTGGAAGAAATGGGGGCCTTACCTGAGCGAACGACAGTGGGGCACGGTGCGTGAAGACTATAGCGAAGACGGGGATGCCTGGAACTTCTTTACCCACGACCAGGCCCGTTCCAGGGCATACCGTTGGGGCGAAGACGGGTTGGGAGGGATTTCCGACGACAAACAAAGGCTCTGCTTTGCCTTTGCATTATGGAACGGCAAGGACCCGATCCTCAAGGAGCGCCTCTTCGGACTTACGAACAGCGAAGGGAACCACGGCGAGGACGTGAAAGAGTACTACTTCTACCTGGACAGCACCCCCACCCACTCTTACATGAAATACCTCTACAAGTACCCCCAGTCGGCCTACCCCTACGACGATCTTGTGGAGACAAACAGGCGACGGAGCCGGGAGGAATCTGAATACGAGCTCCTCGATACGGGGGTCTTCAACGGTAACCGCTACTTCGACGTATTCGTGGAGTATGCCAAAGCCGCTCCGGAAGATATCCTGGTCAGGATCACGGCCGTCAACCGCGGACCGGAAGCGGCCGAACTGCACTTACTGCCGACCCTGTGGTTCCGTAATGATTGGTCCCCATGGATCGCCGAATCCAACAGATCCCCGGAGAAACCAAACCTGAAGGAGATCGGGGGAGCTGTGGGGACGAGCGCGGTCGCGGGATCCCATCCCTTGCTCGGGGAAATCATCCTTTCCTGCGAAGGCGAGGTGCCGCTGCTCTTTACCGAAAACGAGACGAACCACGAGCGGCTTTTCCCGGGCCAAAAGAACGTGAGCCCCTACCTCAAGGACGGTATCAATAACTGCGTGGTAGAGGGTAATCAGGGCGCGGTGAATCCGGAAAAACGGGGTACCAAGGTTGCGGCCCACTATCGTATGGTAGTGGAATCCGGCCAATCTGCGGCGGTGCGGCTCCGTCTGACCGCGCGTGAAGATACCGGGCAAGGCGAGACTGCCAAAAGCGCTGCTGCGCCCTTCGGGCCGGAATTCGACATGACCGTGGCGGCAAGGGTGCAGGAAGCGGACGAGTTCTATCGCTCTGTAACCCCGCCCTCGGTCTCTCCGGACGCGGCCGGCGTCATGCGCCAGGCCATCGCCGGCATGCTCTGGACTAAGCAGTTCTTCTTCTTCGACGGTGACACCTGGCTGGACGAGCACCACTCCAACCCCCTCTATTCCGGATACCGTGACGCCCGGAACTCGGAGTGGTTCCACATGCTGAACGAGGACATCATCTCCATGCCCGACAAGTGGGAATATCCCTGGTACGCGGCATGGGACCTGGCCTTCCACACCCTTCCCCTCTCGATCGTCGATCCCGACTTCGCCAAGGAGCAGATGAACCTCATGCTTAACGGCGTATACCTGCACCCCAACGGCCAGATGCCCGCCTACGAGTGGAACTTCAGCGACGTGAACCCCCCGGTCCACGCCTTTGCGACACTCTTCCTGCACCGCACCGAACAGGCCCTGCGCGGCGAGACGGATCTCGATTTCCTCAGGATGACGTTCAACAAGCTGCTCTTGAACTTCACCTGGTGGGTAAACCGCAAGGACCGTTTCGGCAAGAACATATTCGAGGGGGGCTTCCTTGGCCTCGATAACATCGGCGTCTTCGACCGCAGTGCCCCACTGCCCACCGGCGGCCACCTGGAGCAGGCAGACGGCACGGCGTGGATGGCTCTCTTCAGCCAGAATATGGCTGAGCTCGCGATAGAGCTTGCCGCCCTCGACCCCATCTACGAGGACATGGTCGCGAAGTTCACCGAGCACTTCCACTATATCGCCAGGGCTATGAACCGGGCCGGGGAGGACGGCATGTGGGACGAGGAAGACGGGTTCTACTATGACCTCTTAAGATTTCCCGACGGCAGCGCGATAAGGCTCAAGGTGCGCTCGATGGTGGGGCTCCTGCCAATCTGTGCCACGACAGTGATCGAGAAGTGGCAGCGGGAGAGCATCCCGGGGACGATGATTGACCTCGCGAAAAGGATGCGCCGCATACCCGAACTCTTCGAGACCGTTCACCCCACCGGTCCGGGTCACTACGGGGTGGCCGAGCGGGGAATCCTGGCCCTGATCAACCCGGAACGCTTGCGCCGGATCCTCACGAAGATGCTCGACGAGGGCGAGTTCCTGAGCCCTTACGGCATCCGCTCGCTCTCGAAGTTCCACGAGCAGCACCCCTGCGTCCTGTACGCAGACGGCCGGGAGTATCGGGTGGACTACCTGCCGGCAGAGTCCAACACGGGTATGTTCGGCGGCAACTCCAACTGGCGCGGACCGATCTGGATGCCGGTAAATGCCATGATCATCAGGGCACTCCTCAATTTCTATTTGTACTACGGGGACAACTTCAAGATAGAATGCCCGACCGGCTCGGGCAATATGATGAACCTTTTCGAGGTGAGCAAGGAGATTGCAGACAGGCTCGCCCGGATTTTCTTACGGGACGGGCAGGGCCGGCGACCGGTGTTTGGTGACACGGAGAAGTTCCAGACCGACCCCTACTGGCGCGACAACATTCTTTTTTACGAGTATTTCCATGGTGACAACGGAGCGGGGCTCGGCGCAAGCCACCAGACGGGCTGGACCGGGCTCGTGGCCAAGTTTATCCAGCTTTTCGGTGTTCTCGATCCTCAAAAGTTGCTCGAGGCCGGCAAGGGTGCGGCATTCGTTCGTGGAAAATCGTCAGACAAGGCGGAGAAATGAATCCATGGCCGAAATACCCTGTTATCCATGAAATAAAATATGAGTCCGGCCGGAGGATAAAGGAGCGCAGGGAGAGAAGAAACCTGAAAATTTCTCAACCCACCGCCATCATGCCCGTGCTCGGGCGTGCTGCCGGCATGAAGACGGTTCGGAGCGGGAATACCCAACTCTCCGCGCCCGTAGCGCCCCATGCCGGAAAGATCGCGGCCTGACAATCGAGTCAGTCAGGATACACGAAAAGAGCCGCTTAGTGAGGAGGCGCGTATGGGCCGATTGGACATTATGAAGCTGGCCGGCATCGTACTGAGCGTTGTCGTGCTCTATGGCTGTGAGGGCCTGATTCCACGCGATACCGCGAGCTTGCTCGTTCCCAGGTTTTACCGGTCGGAGGTCTTTGGTTTTCTGGCGGGGTTGGGTACTACCTTTGCAGCTGTACCGGACTTGGTGGCGATGCTCAGACGTCGGTCAAGTATGGGAGTGAAACCGAGAATGGCGGCAATCATGTGTGTCTTTCAGATTTTCTGGATCTACTATGGTTTGCTGATTGTTTCGCGACCGGTGGTGGTATGGAACGTGATCGCGGTGTGCATCAATTTCCTGACCGTTGCGGCGTACTTTCGGTTCTCCCGCAGGGAAAAAAAGGGGTTAAAGGAATAGAAAGGGTCCATCCGTACTACTATCCTCAGTGCCGGCAGGACTTTCAAAAGATCCCCGAAAAGGCCGGGTTTCCGGCTCAACGGGTCCCGGCGTTTCGACGCATGCTCGAGAGAAGCACCACGGAGCGGGACTGCACGGGATAGGTCATCCCCCGGACCACGGGGGCGTCAGCCCAGCCGCATACATCGTCCGGCGGGTTGAGGTATGTATCGATAAGCTTTTGCCAGGGGCCGAAATCGACTCCGGCGGGGGGTATCTCGAAATACAGCTGCCCCCAGTACGCGTTTACCATGAGATGGAGTAGCACCTTTCCTTCCGAGATGGCGGCTGTGGCGGCTAATGTGTGAGAGTCGGGGCTCCAATCCGGGGAATCGAGGGTGACACCGTGCCACTGGATCGGCTGCCGGCTGAGCAGTTCGTTCAATGTCATGACGAGGCGTTCCGCAGAGAGCTCGCGGCTCTGGCGAAGGGCGATCATCTTTTTACAGAAGCGGTGAATGTCCCCATGCCTGGTGAGAAGCGTCCAATCAAGCCAACTGGTCTCATTGTCCTGGCAGTATGCGTTGTTGTTGCCTCCCTGAGTGCGCCGCATCTCGTCGCCCATGAGCAGCATGGGGGTTCCCACGGAAAAGAGGGTCAGGGCGAGAAAATTTTTCACCTGTCTGTTTCGGAGCGTCTCTATCTCCAGGTTGTCGGTGGGGCCCTCGATGCCGCAATTCCAACTGAGATTGTGGTCGGCTCCATCCCGGTTCTTTTCCCTGTTGGCTTCGTTGTGCTTACCGTTGTAGGAGACGAGGTCGTTAAGCGTGAAACCGTCATGGCACGTGACGAAATTGACGCTCTGCTCCGGTTCGCGTTCCTCGTGCCGGTAAATATCCGGGCTCCCTGAGATCCGGTACGCTACGGTCCTCGCTGCTCCATTGTCGCCTTTGAGAAAAGCTCGGATGTCATCCCTGAACTTGCCGTTCCATTCCTTCCAACTGTCGCCGATGAAACTGCCAACCTGGTAGAGGCCTGCAGCATCCCACGCTTCCGCGATCAGCTTGGCGTTGGCAAGCACCGGATCGGACTCGATATCCCAGAGGACCGGGGGAGACGCCATGGGGCGGCCGTCCCTGTCGCGCGATAGGATCGACGCCAGGTCAAACCGGAAGCCATCCACGTGCATCTGCTGAACCCAATAGCGAAGGCTATCGACGATCATCCTCCGGCAGACGGACTCATTTGCGTTCAGAGAATTGCCGCACCCGGTGTAGTCGGCGTAGGAAGCCTTATTTTTGTCGAGGATGTAGTAGGTTTCGTTCGCAAACCCTCTGAAGCAGAACGTCGGACCGTCACGTCCCCCCTCTGCGGTATGGTTGTATACCACGTCCAGCAAGACTTCGATGCCTGCCCGGTGCAGGGCCTTGACCATGTCCCGGAACTCATCGAGCACGCCCACCGGATCTTTGCGGGAACCGTAGCCCCCATGGGGCGAAAAGAAGGAAACAGGTGAGTATCCCCAGTAATTTTCCAGACCGGGAGTGGCGTCCTGCGCGTCAAAGCTGAAGATGGGCAGGAGTTCGACCGCGTTCACTCCCAGATCCTTCAGGTATGGGATCTTTTCGATCAGTCCCCGATATGTGCCACGCAGCTCGGGCGCCACCCCGGAGCTGGGGTGTCTCGTGAACCCGCCCACGTGCACCTCGTAAAGAACCGTTTTTGTGAAGGGCCTGCGTAATAGGACATCTCCTTCCCAATCATAGGCGCTGAGGTCGGCGACCACGCTCTTCATTGCCCATGCAGTGTTATCTCCCGGTTTCCGAGCCGCATCGCGGCTATACCCCGCCGGGCTGGCAACATATCTCCCGTAGGGGTCGAGCAAGACCTTATTCGGGTCGAAACGGAGCCCAAGTTCCGGAGCATAGGGACCCTGCACCTTGTAGGCATAGTGCTGACCCCTGGTGATTCCGGGCACAAACACATGCCAGTAATGGTAAATCCGATTTCTGTGGCGGTCCAGTTCGATCACGCAGGACGGTTTCGCATCATCCACGTGATCGAAAAGAAGCAGGTGAACCGCGGCACTCCCTTTCGAAAACACGCTGAAGTTCACGCCTTCAGGGTATATAGTGGCGCCGAGAGGAAAACTCAAACCTCGGATCGAAGGCGAAGCGTCATTCAGGGAATGCGTTCTCATATCTCCACGGATTATTCATGTGTCCTGTTCGTGCACGCAGAAAGCCATACTTATCACAATCCCGAGGTACGGCTCGTCAGCTCCTTCTCAAGTCGAAACTTATGCGATCGGCTGACCGGATATTTCTTTAACGCCAGGCATCCTCCTTTTGCCTCCTTCCTGCGAAAAACTCCTCCGGAGCAAAAAAGATGTCTGCTGCGAGATCGGCTGACCGGAAGAGCCCGGAAAAGACTCCGGGATTGACTCACCATCTCTAATCGCTTAGATTACAATACTCTTTGACGGCCATTGGTCCTAACATAAACAGACAGAGAGGAGGTATCAATAGGGCTTTGGTCCTATATGCCGGGGCGACAGTCAGGAGACCAGAGACGGCCTTCTTCTCTTTCTCTGTCTCGGCGCGTTCCTCCTCCTGCCGTTAACGTTTCACTGATCACCGATCTTCACCTTCCACCTTCTTCCATCCCGGGTCCGGGTCAAAGAGCCCGATGGCGCCGGCAATTTTTGCTGTCTCTTTTCCCAAATCTTTTTGATAGACAATACCATCGTGGTTGACGATAAAGGTCATGACGCCGGAAACATCGTATTGTGCCGGGTATGCGATCAAGCCGAAGCCCCCGATCATCTTTCCATTAAGTACGTAGTCGTATGCTCCACCCGGAGCATTTTTCCCCTGGCCCTTCAGGATTTTGAAATAATACCCATGGTACGGGATGGGTTTATTGTTTGTTTTCTTATAACCTTCCCGGGTTGCCCTGGCTACAAAATCACCAAGGGGGCTTTCCTCCTGGCCTGGTTTCGCCTCCCAGTAAAGGCCGTCCTTCGTGCCGGACGTGCTTACAATTTTCTGTGCGTATTCCAGGAGGCCATCGTTCTCACGGCCTTTAACCGCGTATTCTCTTTGTGCGTCAACATATGCCAGACAGGTCTGGATGGTGTCAAGTTCGTTCCTTCCCACGCGACGGTTGATGAGTTCTTCCTTGCCTTTCTTCGTGTCAAAGAACCACCTCTTGCCTTTTTTCACGATTGGAATGGGAAAGGGCCACTCTTCGACGCCTACCTGAAGGACAGTTTTCGCGTCGCCATCTCTCACCAGGGCATTCTTCACCTCGTATGCGTTAAGGAACCGCTCCATCGCTGCCTTGTCCTGCACCGCGTCGCCGGAACCGAGGACTTCTTTCCCCGCGGGGCCAAAAATAGCGTTCAGCCCTTTGAGATTGTCCGCCTTGACTGCACCGATCAAAGCCTTCACCGCTTCTTCGGGGGAAGCAAAAGTCTTTTGTCCGGCTTGTGCTGCGTGACCCTGCAAGGGTAGAGCCAACAGTGCAATCGATAGGGCAACAACAATGCGGCACGCAAAGGCCGGTATCCACTTTTCTCTATGCATAGGTGAGTTCATAGTCTTCCCTCCTTATCTTCTTCGGCCGCCGCCACCGCCGCCGCCGCCACGTGCCCCACCGCCGGCACCGCCTCGCTGCATGGTTTGTGGGGAAGACCTGCTTTGACGGCTTGCCTGCCCGCGACTGCTGTCCATTCTTGTGGTGCTGCCCCTATCCATGCCACCGAAGGCGCTCTGCCTTCCTCCACTCTGCATCGTCGAAGGACCCGGGCTTCCGCCACGGCCCGAAGCCTGTCCCCCACGGTCCATGGTTCCCGGTCGGGCGCCGGCACCGGCCGGCTGTGGGGATGTGCCTCCTGCGCCGCGGCCGGTCTTCCCTCGATAGGCTTCCCGGCTCTGTATGCCTTGCGCCGACCCGGCCCGGTTGTATTTTCCTGCCGTGGCCTGGTCGCGATAGGCAACGCCTTTCCGGTGGCCGGCATCATGCTTCCATTGTCCCTGGCCGGCCTGGCCTTTCCCCTGGTATTGGCTCGCATACTTGCTGCGGTTAATGTTGTTGTTGAGACTGCTATTTTGATTGACATTGACATTAACATCGCCTCCGTGCCAGTTGGCGTTACCCCACGCGTAACCCCATGCCGCGCCTACGGCAGCGCCGGCCATAAAGGAAAAGGCGGCCGTGGTGGCCACATATCCCGGGGGATAGACAGGAGCCGGCGGATAGGCCGGGTATGGCCATGCGCCATACACCACGGTCGGGTTATAGGTGGGTACATAGATAACCTGTGGGCTTGCAGGTTCTATAATGATGGTCTCTTGCTCCACTTTGACGACGTGCTCTTTGGTCGTTTTCAGATTGCCCGCCGACTGCGCCTTTGCCCGAAGTGTCTGGACGGTTCCCATAACATCCTTCTCCTGCGCGAGGAATGCATCGCCCAATTTCTGCGTCCAGTCGATTTTGTCGCTCATCATAGACAGGACTTCGGGAAAGTTCACCAGGGACTTGACACTCGGATCCCAGGGCTGAGCTTCAAGGCCTTTTGCCAAAGAGTCGCCTTTCACACTTTTATTCTGCTTTGCCCACCGATCAGCCTGGACGATCTCAAGTGGATATGTGGACGCCATCAGTACCTGGGTAAGAAGGGAATCCGGGTAAAGGGCAATGGGGGCCAGGATCTGTTCAAGCTCTTCGGCCTTGAATACTTTTGACGGCTGAGTCTCCTGGGAGTACGAACAGGGGGGCACAACCAGGGTCGTGATACAGGCAAATACCAACAGAATCAAGTAACTTTTATTCTTTTTCATGGTTGCTCCTTTCCCCGCTTGACTGACTTATAAAAATCAGATGACTTGCCGAAATCGTTGGCGGTAATCTCCTTCTCCCGGCGTAATGGACAAAAATTTGCAAAAACAGCTCTGTCCGCCATCACTGGTTCCTCGTCTTTCCCCATTTTTTCCATGCAAAAAGTCGCGTTCCAGTTCTTCTTCATGCACAAAATCGTCCACGTTACTCCTTTTGATGGGTTGCGTGTATGCCGGAGATGTAAGACAACTTGCAATGCTTCCTTCTATCCTTAGGGATCACGTCTGCAACTCTTATCCCGTAATATGAGCAGCCATTGCAGGATTATCACTAGGACTTTGGTCCTAGCGCGTATCGGAGGGGTTAATTCGGAAGGGGAAAAACCTAAAGAATCAGACCTTTACTTTTTTTCAATATTCAAGGCCTGATTCTTATGTATTCCCCTTTTCGTTCCGGAGCACTGAAGCTTTGCAGAAGGGTAGATTAGGGCGTCCATAATCGAGATGTCGAATCAAAGAGGTTGAAGGAGGCAATTCACGTTTTGAATTGAGGGAACGAAGAATACTAAGGGTCGGACCTTGAATTTTGAATTATGTGCTTTATTTAGGGGTTCGAGGTCCATCCCTCTGGTTAAACTCATCGCGAAAATAATCTATCAAAGATAGGGAATTCACATTCGATAACATTTGTTTCTTAGAAATAATTCTCCCGCCTTATGCGGCGGCGACTCGTCAATCTCGCAAATGCAATAATTAGAAATTAAATAAAATTTTGTCTTAAGGGAAACTTTTTTTTCCGATAAGAACTTTAAGACCGGATCATCCATTTAAATCACCAAAAAAAACTAATCAGGGGGGAACATGAGAACAATTAGTTTGCGGACGTGCGTACTGGTACTGATGGCGATGTTTTGTGTGGTTTCAATGGGGGCGGCTGCATCGCAGGAAGAGGCGAAGGCTTTGGCGGAGAAAGCGGCCATATTCGCGAAGACTCAGGGCAAAGATAAGGCGCTTGCGGAATTTAACAATCCCAGCGGCCAGTTTACCAAAGGCGAATTATACATATTCGCCAACAACTGGAACGGTGACTGCCTGGCACAGGGAGGAAATCCGAAGCTCGTCGGACAGAATCACCTGGGACTTAAGGATTCGACCGGCAAAGCGTTCATGAAAGAATTTATCGAAGTTGCAAAAACAAAAGGGAGCGGTTGGGTCGTCTATTCCTGGACCAATCCTACGACCAAAAAGATAGGAGCCAAGGCTACCTGGGTACAAAAAGTCGAAGGCGCTGATTACTTTGTCGGCTGCGGCGTGTACAAATAGCTGCTCTCTATTACGGGACACTCGGCTTAACCGAATATCGCGCTCAGAGGCTGAAAACAAAATAGTAAAGTTTAACCATAGGGAGGGACAAATTGGATAATTCCATTTTAAACGGCAAAACAATCCTGGCCGTAGATGATGAACCGGATATCTTGAGTACTCTGGAAGACCTGATCATGGATACCTGCCGGGATGTAAAGATGGACAAAGCGACTAATTTCGAGGATGCACGCATATTGCTTGAATCCAATAAATATGACGTAGTCGTGCTTGACATCATGGGCGTGAGAGGATTCGATCTTCTTGAGATTGCGGTAAAACGGGATTTTAAGGTTGCCATGCTTACCGCGCATGCCTTATCGCCTGAATCATTGAAACGTTCAATAGAATTGAAAGCCAGGGCGTATCTCCCGAAAGAAAAACTTGAGGAGATAGTACCCTTTCTCGAAGACCTGTTAAGACTCGATTATCAGTCGGGTTGGAAGAGGCTTTTCGAGAAACTCCACTGGTTTTTTGCGGATAAATTCGAGACCGACTGGGAGAAGAAGGCGGGCGTTACCTGGCTCGAATCGCCGCATCGGGCTGCCATGGCATAAAATGGCACCACAAGATTACCAGCCGGCTTCGGCCCCCGCGATCCGGGGACCCCGAAGCCGGTATTTTTTCCCGGGAAGCACTTAAGCGCCGGGCGGGAAGTCAGAAAACCCTAGTCTGCCATACCGCTCGTATCTTCCTGAGCCGCTGCAGTAGAGGCGGCGCCTGTCTCTTCCGGAAAGGGGTGATGGAATTCGCGCATTGTCGTATGCTTCGCGATCAGGTCTTTTGTGTCTATTACCCCTAACTGATGGAAAAGAAAGGCGAACTGGTCGTAGAGGTCCTCTGCCACTTTTGCCCTCACCTCTTCCGGCATGGTCCATGTCAGCCATTTGAAAGGCCCTACTGCCTGTTTGCGCGTGCTGTAGGCGAATTGGGCGAAGGTCTTTCCCGCTTTCCAGTCTCCTCTGAACTTGTCGGCCAGAAACTGCTCTATCTCGCACTGGACGCCCTTTACCTTGTAGAGTCCGTTATCGAAGCAGATATTCTGAAAGCCGGTGGCGAGGTGTACCTCCACGGCTTTGTTCTTGGGAAAGAGACTGAAGGCATTATTCGGTAATGTCGATGCCCCGTGCTGAACCGAGCCGGCCCACCCATATTTCCTGCCGAATTCGGTTGCCATCTTCAGTATTTCGAAGGCTATGGAAACGTCTGCCACCGATCCGTCCGGCAACGGCGTGCCTCCGTGGGCGGTGCCATCATTTACGGCTATCTTGCGGATACCCAAGGAGGGGTCGATTCCAAGGCGTTTCATGTTCGCGATAATGCCTTCCCCGTAGGCTTCGAGGTCTTCCTTCCTCGTATTCATCTTCCCGACTTCACCGGTCTCCCCACCCAGCAACACGGTCCAGGGGATTCCCAACTCTTTTTCAAGCGCTCTCACGTCGGCGATCTTTTCGGCGGTTAATCTCGCATTTTCCGCCTGCTGCTCTTCAAAAGAGAGGTGTTCTTCGGTCCTTCGCTCGAAGGGCGACATGTCGAGATCGATAGACCCGAAACCTGCGGCCAGTAAATCGTGAATAAGGCTTCTATGGGCATTTATTTCCTTGGTTGCCGGTGCTCCGCCTTCTCTTACCGGACCGGCCTTTAACTGCACGTGGTCGCCCTGGAGGAACAGGGGGCCTTCAAAACCTTCGAGCATTGCCGCGGCTTGAAGGACTGCCGCATATTCCGCGGGGCTTTGGTTCGTGTAGCCCATTTCCGAACGGGCGATCTCGGCGATGACTGCTCCGACTTTATTATCCCTGGCAGCCCCGAGTAGGGCCCTCGCCGTATCTAATGACCCTGCGCGAATATTAACAGCGGGAAAGGACATTTCTCTGTCTAGCCGGCCTTCGGCAATCGCCACGTACGCTTCCTGTGGTGAAGCCAGCTTCACGTTCAGCTGCTGCGCTGCCTCGACTATTATCCATCTCGATAATGACTGCACGTCCGGCGGAGCGCTTCTGCCGCCGAAATCGGCCGCATTGGCTGCCAGCGTGGGCAAGGCGTCCCTGAAGGCATCCACATTATCGATCTGAAGGCTGCCTTTACTAACGGTTGCGCCCTTCAAGCCGTCCCTTATCAGATCGGTTCTGCTTGCATATACCTTTATTGCTGATGTGTGATGGACCATTTTCATGCCACTTCTCGCCGCCATTTTTCCCTCCTTGGACCGTATTGGAAAGCTGATCGGAATCGTTTCAGGGTATATGGATATGAATAACGCAGAAAGAAGAAAGTATCAATAATGAAAATACCTATTTTAAAGTTACGGTGAATTTCGATTACGTCGAAAAAAGCACGGGGGTTAGCCCTGTACACGGGACAATTGCTCTACCGCCTATTTCCCTTAGGATAAGCCCGGGTTGTCTTTATACAAATCCATTTTCTGCCGATAATGTCATGGGGAAATTATGAAGGTGAGGTCGTCCTGGAAGACACTCCCGGAGGGGGAGGGCACACGGCCACGGCGCGGGGATCGTTGCAGTGTCGCGCGGTGTGGAGATAAGATCATTTCGCTGGGGAAGAAACAGGGTATATACAGGCATTCATTTCGTGGAAGACGTCAATTAAGGAATGGTGGGGCGCATATTTATGGAAAAACATGACCTGAAGGCGTGGAATGAAGAGCTTGAGATGTATGTCCAGCAGCAGACGATCGAGCTGACCCGGCAGAACCAGGAGTACGAGTTGCTCTATAAGAAAATGAAGAGCGGCTTCAAAGATTTCACCATTACCATATCCAATCTTATTGAGCTCAGGGATAAATCGATGGCCAGCCACTCGAATGACGTCGCCATGTTCTCCCATGGTTTGGCACGGAAAATGGGGCTCGACGACGGGGACACGGAAACGGTGGCGGTGTCTGCCCAACTTCACGATATCGGCAAGATCGGCATCTCGGACTCGGTGCTCTTCAAGGATGTGGAAGAGATGGCCCCTTATGAGTGGGAAGAATATAAAACCCATCCCGTACGGGGACAGACGGCGCTCACCTCCAATGAGATTTTAAGAGAATCCGGCTTCCTGATCCGACACCATCATGAGGCGTTTGATGGGAGAGGGTTTCCCGACGGCCTGAAAGGGGATGCCATACCACTCGGCTCCCGGATCATTGCCATCGCCGACAGATATGACAGACTACTCCTCACTCGCACACCCGGGAAGGCACTTGAGGAGATGCGGTCTTTTTCCGGAACCCATTTCGACCCGGAGATCCTGTCTTTCTTTCGGGAAAGCGCAAGAGAGATCACCCGGGCGGACACATTCAAAGATCGGGCAATGGAATCGGAATTTCATCCCGAGGACCTCATGCCGGAGATGATAACATCCAGGGATGTAAAAAGTGGGACCGGCCTTCTGCTCATCAGTAAAGGGATAGTCCTGAACCCCCGGAAGATTGATTCCCTGCGGAGGCACTACCGGCTCGATCCTCCCAGGACGGGGGTTTACGTCTGGGTGGAGAGCAAAAGTATATAGAAAGAATCAGGAGGAGGGGCAGACCCCTCTCCCTCGCCTCCACCCAAGCAGTCAGTCGATCTCATCCCCCGATCAAAGGTAACCTTGAATTCAGGGCCATCCCCTTTACCCTGTTTATGCGTGCGCCACCTTTACTTCCGGGGTTACGAGGCTTATTATTATGCTAAGGCATCCCTTATGCGCCGATGCCGGGAAGACGGCTTTGCGGACGGTCGATGGTCCGGAGAGAGCTTGTCGGTCACCCGGTAATCGGCGGGATCATGCGCAGACCTCGGATTCCAACCGCCAAAGGTGAAAGGGAAATACGAATGGAAGCTACTTCGAACCCGGTCCAAAAACGTGGAGCCATGACGGTCGAAGGGCTTTGTGCTGTGCCGGGATAGCCGCGGGAGGGGATATGCCGTCTGATGAGAAACAGAGTAAAACGGACGAATTGAAGGCTAAGCTGCGCTCCGTCTTCAGCTCCGGGGACCCTCAAAACAAAAAAGGGATGCCCCGCAAGACCCATTTCAGCATCTGGTATTTTCTCATTGCCATGTTCCTTATTACCTATTTGCAGCAATATCTCTTTGCCCCGAAGGTGGAGACGATCCCCTACGGTCAATTCAAGCAGGGTCTGGCCGAGGGCACGGTAAGCGGACTGACCATCGGCCCCGAACAGATCACGGGCACCATAAAAGGGAAGGACCAGAAGGCGTCCAAGACATTCAGCACGGTCAGGGTCGACGACCCCGGCCTCGTGAAGGAGCTTGACGAGCGTAAGATCGGGTACCAGGGGCGGTATGACAGCAAATTGCTGAGCGGCATCCTCTCCTGGATTCTCCCCATTGCCATCATGCTCCTCATCTGGCGATATGCGATGAAAAAGATGGGACCAGGGATGGGAGTGATGTCTTTCGGCAAGAGCAAGGCCAAGCTCTTCGCCGAGAGCGAGACCAAGGTCACCTTCACTGATGTGGCGGGAATCGACGAGGCCAAAGAAGAGCTTCAGGAAGTGGTGGAGTTTTTACAAAGTCCGGAAAAGTTCCAGAAACTGGGAGGGAGGATCCCTAAAGGGGTACTCCTGGTCGGCCCGCCGGGTACGGGAAAGACCCTTCTCGCAAAGGCGGTTGCAGGGGAGGCAAAGGTGCCTTTCTTCAGCATAAGCGGCTCGGAGTTTGTGGAGATGTTCGTGGGCGTGGGGGCAAGCCGGGTCCGCGATCTTTTCTCTCAGGCGACCGGCCAGGCGCCCTGCATTATTTTCATCGACGAGCTCGACGCCCTGGGTAAGGCCCGGGGAGTGAATGTCTTCGGCGGAAACGACGAGCGGGAGCAGACGCTCAACCAGCTCCTGGTGGAGATGGACGGTTTTGAATCGAACAAAGGGGTCATTATCATGGCCGCCACCAACAGGCCCGAGATCCTCGATCCGGCGCTCCTGAGACCCGGGAGATTCGACCGGCAGGTCCTGGTTGACCGCCCCGACATAAACGGCCGGGAAGCGATCCTGCGCATCCATTCGCGGGGCGTCACCATGGGCCCGGAAGTGGATCTCAGGAGGATCGCCGCCCTCACCCCCGGTTTTGTGGGGGCCGACCTGGCCAACCTCGTCAACGAAGCAGCCCTGCTGGCCGCCCGGAAAAATAAGGACGCAGTAGGACTCAAAGAGTTCGATGAGGCCGTGGACCGGCTCATGGGAGGGCTGGAGAAGAAAAACCGGGTCATGAACCCCAAGGAGAAGGAGATTGTGGCCTTTCACGAATCCGGCCATGCGATCGTCGCGGAATCGGTGGAACATGCCGACCCTGTGCATAAGATATCGATTATTCCCCGGGGTATTGCAGCCCTCGGCTATACCCAGCAACAGCCCACGGAGGACCGTTACCTGCTGACCCGCGCGGAGCTTCTCGACCGTCTGGCCGTGCTCCTGGGCGGGAGGGTGGCGGAAGAGGTGATCTTCGGCGAGATATCCACCGGTGCCCAGAACGACCTTCAGCGCGCCACGGAGATCGCGAGGTCCATGGTGGTGGAATACGGCATGAGCGACCGCCTTGGCCTCGTCACCTACGAGCCTGCCCGCCAGGCCATGTTCCCTCCGGCAGGCTATAACGCGGGAAAGACCTATAGCGAAACAAGGGCGACCGAGATCGATCAGGAGATCTCCCGGGTAGTCGATGAAGCCCACTTAAGGGTGCAGAAGATACTGAAGGAGCGCGAAAAGATCCTCCATGAACTGGCCGCTCTCCTTTCGCAAAACGAAGTCGTCCAGGGGGATGAGCTGCGAAAGATGCTGTCCCAGTTCACTCAATTGCAGCCGGGAGAGAAGGCATTCCCGTTAGGATAAAGGGGGGTCGCAAATGATACCCGTATATCTTTTTGTAGTAGTGGTAATCGTATTTTTTTTCGCCAGTGCAATAAAGATCCTGAAAGAGTACGAGCGCGGCGTCATCTTCAGATTAGGACGGGTGCTCGGGGTCCCGAAGGGGCCGGGGCTCATTATTCTTATCCCCATAGTCGACAGGATGGTCAAGGTGAGCCTCCGGACCGTGGTGCTCGATATCCCTCCCCAGGATGTCATTACCCGGGACAATGTGACGATCAAGGTGAATGCCGTCGTCTTTTTCAGGGTTATAGACTCTCTGAAAGCGATCATCGACGTGGAAAACTACCTTTACGCGGCGACCCAGCTCGCCCAGACCACCTTGAGGAGCGTGCTCGGTCAGGCCGAGCTGGACGAGCTCCTCTCCCGACGGGAGAAGATAAACGAGAGGCTCCAGGAGATACTGGACACCCACACCGAAGCATGGGGGATAAAGGTCTCGAACGTGGAGGTAAAGAACGTCGACCTGCCCCAGGAGATGCAGCGGGCGATCTCGCGGCAGGCCGAGGCCGAACGGGAGAGAAGGGCGAAGGTCATCGCCGCCGAAGGTGAATTCCAGGCATCCACGAAGCTTTCCGAGGCCTCCGATATACTTTCGAAGAACCCCATGGCCCTTCAGCTCCGCTATCTGCAGACACTCATCGAAATATCGACGGAGAAGAATTCCACCATCGTGTTCCCTCTTCCCATCGACCTTATAAAGTTCTTCATGGACAAGCTGAAACCGTGAGGTCCTCTTCCCGGGCCGCCTATCGGCTGATCGAAATCCTTATCCTTGCCCTGAACCGCAGTGCGTCCCGCGCAATGGTCGGGCCGCGCTAATCCCTATACGATGGTCTCTCCATCTGACGAGCAGACTGCGTTCTGGCGGCTCCCGATTGCGACCCTCCTTGGCGAGACCGGTTCCAGCCCTTCCGGCCTGACCTCAGGGGAAGCGGCTTTACGCCTCGCCCGGTTCGGGCCGAACAAAGTTCACGCCGAAAAGAAGGCCGGGCTCTTTCTCCAGTATCTGACCCGGTTCCGTAACCCCCTCGTGATCATTCTCCTCATCGCGAGCGCTGTTTTGGCCCTCACGGGCGATTTCGTCGGCTTCGCGATCATCAGTGTCATAGTCCTCATCAGCGTAACCCTGGATTTCGTTCAGGAGCACCGGGCCGGGGAAGCTGCCGAAAGGCTGAAGAAATCGGTAGCAGTGAAGGTCCACGCTCTCAGGGACGGAGAGGCTCTCGAGATCTCCCTTGAAGACCTTGTGCCCGGCGACGTGGTAATACTGGCTGCGGGCGACCTGGTGCCGTGCGACGGTCGGATTCTTGAAGCAGACGACTTTTTCCTGAATCAGGCCCTTCTTACAGGGGAAGCCTATCCCGTGGAAAAGGGGCCGGCCGACCTACCCGGGGAAGAAAACCTCCTCTCTGCGGGCAATGCCGTACTCATGGGCACCTCCGTGATCAGCGGCTCGGCCAGGGTCCTCACGTGCCGAACAGGCTCTAATACGGCATTCGGTGAGATTGCCGATACACTCGCGGCAAAGCCCCCCGCCGGGGCCTTTGAAGAAGGCACCCACCGCTTCGGGATGCTGATCATGCGCCTCACAATCCTCCTTGTCCTGTTTGTCCTGCTCATCAACACTGTTTTTCATCGGCCCTGGCTGGAGTCTTTCCTTTTTGCCGTGGCCCTCGCCGTCGGCCTCACCCCTGAATTGCTACCCATGGTGGTGTCCGTAACCCTTTCAAAAGGCGCTTTGCGCATGGCGAAAAAAAAGGTGATCGTCAAGCGGCTCTCCGCAATTCAGAACCTCGGAAGCATGGACGTCCTCTGCACGGACAAGACCGGCACTCTCACCGAGGCCCGCATTCACCTCGAACGGCATGTGAACGGTCTCGGAATGGGAAGCGATCGCGTCCTGAAACTGGCCTACCTGAACAGTTTTTTTGAGACAGGGATAAAAAGCCCCCTGGATGACGCAATCCTCGAACACCGGGAGGTTGATACGGGAGGCTGGCAGAAGATCGACGAGGTGCCCTTCGACTTCGAGAGACGGCGCATCTCGGTCCTGCTTGAAAAGGACGGCGCCAGGGTGCTCCTGGTCAAAGGGGCGCCGGAGGACATCCTTCGCCTCTCTACCCGGTATGAGGGAGAGACGGAGAATGACCTTTTGCCCTTGGATGACCGACAAAGAACGGCCATAAAGGGTCTCTATGAGGGCCTGGGGCGGGATGGTTTTCGGGTCCTCGGCATCGCGTGGCACCCTATGCCTGTCGACCACCCTCACGCGGTGGTGAGTGACGAGACGGCGTTGATCTTTACCGGCTTCGCCGCCTTCCTTGACCCGCCGAAGGCGAGCGCCAAAGAAGCCCTTGCACGGCTTATATCAAGCGGGATTGCAGTGAAGATCGTCACCGGCGACAATGATCTCGTCACGCGCCATCTCGTGGGACAACTCGGTCTCCCGGAGGCGAAGGTGCTCACGGGCGACGAGATTCATCAGATGGACGATCACGCCCTGGCGGCGCGGGTTGACGATGTGAACCTCTTCTGCCGGGTGAGCCCGGTCCAGAAGAACAGGGTTATCCTCGCGCTGAAACAACGCGGCCGGGTGGTGGGCTACCTCGGGGACGGCATAAACGACGCGCCCTCCCTTCATTCCGCGGATATCGGCTTTTCCGTTGACACCGCCGTGGATGTGGCAAAGGACGCCGCCGACATGATCATGTTGGAGCGTGATCTGAACGTGATCGCCGAAGGGGTGCTCGAGGGGCGCCGGACGTTCGGCAACATCATGAAATACATTATGATGGGAACCAGCTCAAATTTTGGCAACATGTTCAGCATGGCCGGGGCATCCATTTTCCTTCCTTTCCTTCCCATGCTTCCGGTGCAGATACTCCTCAATAACCTCCTCTACGACGTCTCCGAGATCCCTATCCCCCTCGACACCGTCGACGAAGAGTATCTGGTTCGACCGCGCCAGTGGGATATGAAGCTCATCCGCAACTTCATGCTCATCGTAGGCCCTGTCAGCTCTGTTTTCGATTTTCTCACCTTTTACATCATGCTCAAGATCTTCCACGCGGGTGAAGCGCTTTTTCATACCGGCTGGTTTATCGAATCAATGGCCACGCAGGTGCTGGTGATCTTCATAATCAGAACCAGGAGGAACCCCCTGAAAAGCCGCCCCAACCAATGGCTCGCAATCGGTTGCTTCGTTGTACTGGGAACTGCCGTCCTGATACCGCTGACCCCGGCTGCGGCTTACCTCGGCTTTGTGGCGCCTCCCCCTCTCTTCTTTCTTCTCCTTACCGTCATGGTCCTGGCTTATCTGTTTGCGGTGGAGGGAGTCAAACAGCTATTCTACAAACATTTTGCGGGAAGCAGGGACGGCTCCCGGCCTTAACCGACCCGGTTTCGCCATTTGCGGCTCGCATAGCCCATACTTATATTGCTACTGTGTCAGGTCGTCAATTGCATGGCCATGGGGTGAAAAGGGTCTATGACACAAGTCGTATTTCTCTTCGACGTGGATAATACGCTTCTTGACAACGACAGGATAGAAACGGATATTCGCGATCATATTGAGAATGAGTTTGGCGCCAGGGCCCGTGACAGATATTTTGCGATCCTCGAAGAGATACGCGCGAAAGGGGGATATGCAGATTATCTGGGGGCCTTGCAGCGCTACCGCCTGGAAGACCGGGATGATCCGCGGCTTCTCATATTTTCCTGCTACCTCGTGGATTATCCTTTTGCGAACCGTCTGTACCCTGGCTCTTTCGATGCCATCGAGCACGTGAACCCCTTCGGTCAGGCGGTCATCCTGAGTGATGGCGATGTCGTATTCCAACCGCGAAAAGTACAACGGTCGGGACTGTGGGAAGCAGTGGAGGGGCGGGTGCTGATCTTCATTCACAAGGAAGAGATGCTGGACACGGTCGAGCGGCTTTATCCCGCCCGGCATTACGTGATGCTCGATGATAAGCTTCGCATCCTCGCGGCGATGAAGCATATCTGGGCGAACCGGCTCACCACGGTTTTTGTGCGCCAGGGACGCTATGCCCTCGATCCCGAAATGACGTCGCGCCATCCACCGGCAGACATCACGATCGAGCGGATCGGTAACCTGGTTGATCACGACGTTGCCGCTCTCGTCAAAGCAGGCCGGAAACACCGGTAATGTTCACGGGCCACGGAGCCCCTGGAAAAGACCCTGACCCGACCTCGCGGATGATGAAGTGGAGCCATCGAACCCACAAGGAGTATGGTATGGATGAAGAGCAGAAACGACTCGCCTCTCCCCTGTGTTCATTTGTTCCCGGCGATATTGAAGGGGCAGACGCTCTTTTGGAGCTTGCCCTCGATATGCGCTGGTCGTGGAACCACGCTGCCGATGAAATATGGAGGCAGCTCGATCCCGCCCTATGGGATCTCACGTATAATCCCCTTGTCCTCCTTGAGACCGTCTCGAAAGATCGGATCCGGACCACCCTCGCCGACCCGGCAATACGCCGGAAGCTTGACGACCTCGTCCAGGCGAAACGCCGTGGAGCCGCGGAGCAGGGCTGGTTCCAGGAGAACCATACCGGATCTCCCCTGACGGGCATCGCCTATTTCAGCATGGAATTCATGGTGAGCGAAGCCCTTCCCATTTACTCGGGGGGCTTGGGCAATGTGGCGGGCGATCAGCTGAAAGCTGCGAGCGACCTCGGCATCCCGGTCATCGGGGTGGGCCTCCTCTACCAGCAGGGCTATTTCCGGCAGGTAATCGACAGAGATGGGAGGCAGCAGGCCCTCTTCCCCTATAATGATCCGGGGCAGCTCCCCATTACGGCCGTCCATGACCAAAACGGCGAGTGGCTCCGTCTCGAGGTCCCCTTACCGGGCTACCCGGTATGGGTCCGTGTCTGGCAGGTCCAGGTGGGCAGGGTTACGCTTTACCTTATGGACAGTAACGACCCTGCCAATGTGCCGGTCCACAGGGGGATCACGAGCGAGCTCTATGGGGGCGGACAGGAGGTGCGCCTGAAACAGGAGATACTCCTCGGCCTCGCCGGCTGGCGGCTTCTTGAGGCACTCGCCATCAAACCCGAAGTATGTCACCTGAACGAAGGCCATGCGGCGTTTGCCGTATTGGAGCGGGCCAGGTGTTGGATGGCGGAGACAGGCCGGCCATTCGAGGTCGCCCTTGCCGTGACCAGGGCGGGCAACCTTTTTACCACCCATACGCCCGTGGCCGCGGGTTTCGATAGCTTTTCCCCGGCGCTGATGGAACAGTACTTCGGCGCCTATGCCCGGGACATGCTGGGTATCTCTCTGCCCGATCTGCTGGCCCTCGGCCGCGGTGACCCGAACGATGCTTCCGAGCCTTTCAACATGGCCTATCTTGCCATGCGCGGCAGCGGCGCGGTGAACGGCGTGAGCCGCCTCCACGGCGAGGTGAGCCGCCGGATCTTCCAGCCCCTGTTCCCTCGGTGGCCCGAGGAGGAAATACCCGTGGGACACGTTACCAACGGGGTTCACATGCCCACGTGGAGCGCTGAGGAAGCCGATGCGCTGTGGACCGCGACGTGCGGGGAAGACGGCTGGCTCGGCACGCTCAAAAATATGGAACAGAGTATGCGCGCGGTCCCCGATTCCACACTCTGGGAGTGCCGCGCGTCACTTCGTCAGACCCTCGTCGAATTCGTTCGGGAACGCCTTTCCCGCCAACTGGCGGTTTCAGGGGCATCGGCAGAGGAAATCGAAGCGGCGAAGCTGACGTTCTCTACGGACGTGCTCACTCTGGGGTTCGCGCGCCGGTTTGCGACCTACAAACGCCCGAACCTGCTCCTTCACGACCCCGACCGGCTGATTGGCATCCTTACCAACCCGGATCGCCCGGTGCAGCTGATCATTGCCGGTAAGGCCCATCCCGAGGACAGGGCAGGCCAGGAGATGATCACGGAATGGATCCGTTTCATCCAACGGCACGAAGCCATGGGGCACGTAATGTTCCTCGGCGATTACGACATGCTCCTGACGAGAAGCCTCGTCCAGGGCGTGGACGTCTGGATCAATACTCCACGGCGGCCCTGGGAGGCGTGCGGGACGAGCGGCATGAAGGTACTTGTCAACGGCGGCATCAACTTGTCGGAGCTGGACGGATGGTGGGCGGAAGCCTACACCCCCAAGAGTGGATGGGCAATAGGCGACGGTCAGGAGCATGGCAACGACCCGGCCTGGGACGCCAGGGACGCCGACGCGCTTTACACTCTTCTGGAGCAGGAGATAATCCCCGAGTTCTATACCCGTGATGAGCTGGGCATCCCCCCTGGCTGGGTAGCGCGGATGCGGGAGAGTATGTCCCGGCTCACCCCGGCCTTTTCCGCAAACCGCGCAATGCGTGAGTACACAGAAGACTATTACCTGCCTGCCGCAGCCGCGTTTAAGGAACGGGCCTCCGATAACGGGGAAGGGGGCGCTCATATCGTAAAATGGAAGCATGGCCTGGAGAGGAGCTGGCCCGGTCTCGGATTCGGCTCCGTGGAAGTCGAAACACATGACGGGCAGCACATATTTGAGGCCCCCATTTGCCTGGGCGAGATCGACCCGGATCACGTCCGCGTGGAGCTATACGCCGAAGGGGTAAATGGCGGGGAAGCCCTGCGACTGGAAGCGAGACGCTCCGACCGTCCCGCCGAAGCAGGACATTTCATCTATGTTGCCGCAGGGCCTGCCACGCGCCCGGCGACGGACTTCACCGTAAGGGTCATACCGAATCATCCGGGGGCGGCGGTCCCTCTCGAAGCTGCTCAGATCCTGTGGCAGAAGTGAGGAATGGGGTGTCTCAGGACAGATGTACCGGCGGGTCGCTGACCTGGACTCCCCTCATTGATTGGGAACCCTCAGGCACCTGAAACCGGGCCCTCCGCTATTTGGAGGCCCTATGGTCACGGGTTTCCATGAGCCCTTTTCCTGAAGGACCATAGGCGTTTCAGACGCGCCCGCAGTGCCGCCCAGATATATTTTACCGGCGCGAGTGGCGTGGTCCACACCATACATGGAGATATTGCCTCCCCCGCCGGGGCTGTTCCCGAAGGTCCTGCCCCCGCTTAAGGTCATCGAACCGGCGGACAATACCCTTTGCACGGCAATATTATCGACGAGCTGGTAAGCCCCTGCCGCGGTAGATACGTTTGAGAGATAGATCCATGCCGTTTCATCGACGGCTTCCCAGTAGACGGTGTAGGTGCCCTTCTTATCCCGTTGCGAAAGGGGCTGGGCAGCCTTGAGGACAGTCGATTCATTGTTCCCGTATATCGTCATGTATCCCATGGAGCTGACAAAGGTGCCGTCAACCTTTATCTTATAGAGACCTCCTGTTTGGAGCCCGGTTATGCGCAATTTGGCATATCCGGCGGCCTTGCCGGAATTGACAATCTTCATCTGCCCGGACGGGACGCTCAAAAAGGCTCCCACGCCTTTCCAATCACCTTTTGTCGTGGTGAAGGTGCTGCTCTCCCCCGTGACGAGGCTCGGACCCAACTTTTCCGGGGAAGGCAGGACGCCGGCAAAGGAGGTCTCGCTATGGAAGAGAAGGCTGTAGTTCGGGGCCCCGGGGAAGTGCGATGCCAGGGTTGCCCTGGCCCCCGTCTGGGGCATCTGATCTGTTTTGTCAATTACGGAGGCCGGAGCATCGGGGGTAGCAATGCTCACGGTCTCCCCCTTTATCTCGTGCTGATAGACGGGAGAGCCCGCGGAGGCGTGGTCCAGGTCCTGAAAGACGCTCTGGATTCCGTCAAAGGAGATATAGGTCGGGTCGTTCGTCTTGCCGAGGATAGGCCCGCCCGTGGTGAAGGTCATCCCTATGGAATTGGTCCTCAGGTATTTTGAGGGGACGGACGCAGTATTCGCCCACTCGACGAGATACCTGCCGATACCTCCCATGGTGATGAGTTTCCTGATGCTGTTTCCGTAGGAGCCGTCGAGTAATACGGCGGAGGTGCTGTTGGTGCCTTTCCCATCGATAAACACGGTCCCGAATTCGTTCCCGAAGGAATTAATGAGGACGAGGGGATACTCCTGAATTTGGTCTCCAAGATAGAGGGAGGGAAAGATGACCCTGCTCGCATTGTTCAGCCGGACCCCCCGGTTTCCCTCGGCGATCAAAGAGACTTCTCCGTTCCCGATGCCCCCCTCCACATGAAGGGCATACCCCCCCATGTTGGAGGCATAGATGCCCTTGATATAAGGGGTGGACAGGGAGCCCGCCGCGGTGGCGTGGATCACGTCCTTCGTCGCGTTTCTTGAATAGACGTCGGTGATGCGTATGCCCGTGGCGTCCCCGTCTATCTCGATGGCGTTATAGGTATGGTTGAAGCTCACGCGATCAATGATGAATTTGTTGCCGAGAGTGGTCGATCTCCTGAAATGGATGCCGTGCTGCCCGGGCAGGCCGGGGTTCGTCGTCTCGATGGTGACCCCTTCGAACCTTGCCCATCGTGCGTCGGGAGCGAAGATCACCGGTTCGGCCGATGACGAGGTCATTCTGATTATCGCGCCCCTGTATCCGTCGGAGACGAGCGAGACGTAGGGTCTCATTAATATTTTTCCTGCAGTGAGGTAAATTTTACTTGAATCAAGCAGTATCGTTCCGCCGTACGCGGTCGCTTCCCCACCTGAGACGCCGGTCCATCCGGGGGTAAGTTCGGGATAAGCCCTGCCGGTGGCTACGCGGTTCGTGCCGTCGCTGATGACCTCTCCGGGGGCAAAGGCATTATCCCTGAACCTCACCGAATAGGTGGTCTCCGTCAGCTTCGCCACCACCTCGCACGTTGCCTTACTGGTCGCCCCTGTGAGTATCGCACCGGCCGCCCACGGCGCGGGCGCGGGCGCGCGATCCAGGGTGAGGGTTTCAAGCGGTGTGGGCAGGGACCTGGCGGCCTCGTTTATTGCCGTCTGCCAGTAGCCGCTGCCGGAATAGAACCATTCGGGATAGGCCGAAGTGAGCCCCTCCACGGCGGAGGTGAACTGCCGGCACCTTGGCGCAATGAAAGATTTCGAGAAGCGCAGCTTGTGGCCGTTGGGGTCGAAAACAACCCCGCACACGCCCTCGTAATCCACGGTAATGGTCTTGTCGCCGGACAAGGCGTAGACGCCGGGCCCGGTAATAGTCATGCCGAAGGCGTCGGAGACGGACGTGTACGCGTCGATTCCATTCCCTTTCGTGCCTGTCCGGCCTTCCCGTGTATCCTGGGTCCATGCAGGCGGACATGACAGGGCTGCAACCAGTATTGCGCCGAGACCTACGATGAAAGCCCTTGTTTTCATATTCTGCCTCCCATTGTTGATGCCCGGTATAATCTCCATGACGGGATCCTTCCAAAAATCTAAGGCGTGCCGTCGCCGTGTACGTGCCGGCTTCTCTAAATCTTCTTTTTATTCCCTTTCAAATTCAAGTCTAAATTTCATTTTTCTTGAGAACGGTACCGCGGTATTCCGGTGATTGCCTGTGCCCGTGGTCGCGGAATCACCCGCACTGGTCGATGATTACGGGGTATTTGAAGTCTAGGCCCCCACCGCCGTATTTGTCCGGGAAGGCAGGGGCAGGGGAAACCCTGTGTGTCCAGCGTGGGCCACGTGTCGCGTGGGACCTCGGCAACACTCCCCGGGGTCCCAAGTTTCTTCCCATCTTGGGAATAAATTGATATAATAGCGCAATCGGACAACGTCGGAGCACGCCCCGCCACCATCTTTCGTCTGTTCGAGGGCAATTTGAGAGGTTCTCGCTTCGGAAAGCAGTGCCCGAAGATAAGATCACCGGAAAAAGGGAAGGGGCTTTTTTGTGACAATCTCCGCGGTGGCAGCAAGTGTTCCATCCATGAGGAGGGCTCGTGAGCGATTATACATACGATGAAAAAGAGCGCTTTGACGGCGTGACGATCAAGGTGCTGGGACCCACGTACGAAGAGGGGAAGCCCGAAGGCGGCCATGATTGGAAGTCCGGCCTCGACACCCGTGAAAAGGCGCTCGATTACCTGAGGACCGCTCTGCGTTACTGGTACGGGGCTGAAGGATTCGGGAGCGAGAAGAGGAAAAAGGAAGCATAAGCGAAGGAGGAACACGATGTCATTTCAGATCCCCAGGATAAATTATACGGGCAGGATGAAGGAAGTGGTGATCGGCTCAGGCCCGAAGGCCGTGAAAATAGGAGGAGAAACATGTTACCCCTTCTATCTCTTCGAAGGAGAGATGCCCAACCCGCCGAGAGTTGCCCACGAAGTGTGGGATTACGCCCCCGAAGACTGGCCGGAATGGGCAAAAGCGCCCTTCAGCGACGTCCTCGCCGATCCCGTGGCATGGGCGCGGAAATCAATCGATGTCTACGGCGCCGGGATTATTGCCCTCATGCTCAAAAGCGCCGACCCGAACGGCCTGGATAAAGACGCGGAAGAGGCGGCGAAGACGGCGAAGGCGGTCGTTGACGCGGTGGACGTGCCGGTTATCGTATGGGGAACGGCAAATGAGGAAAAAGACGCCATCCTCCTGAGGAAAGTGGCGGAGCTATGTGAAGGTAAAAACGTGGTCGTAGGGCCCGTGGCGGAGAAGAATTACAAGCAGGTGGGCGCTATGGCCATCGGCTACGGCCAGGTGGTGGCCGCCTCTTCACCCATAGATGTGAACCTCGCGAAGCAGCTTAACATCCTTCTCGGAAATCTCGGGGTCCCTGACGAGAAGATCATTATCGACCCCACGACCGGTGGTCTCGGCTATGGCCTCGAATATACCTACTCCGTGATGGAGCGGGACAGGATGGCGGCCCTCACCCAGGAAGACGTGAAACTCCAGTTCCCGGTGGTCTGCAATCTCGCCCAGGAGGTATGGAAGACGAGGGAGGCAAGGCTTAGGAGGCAGGACGACCCGAAGCTCGGGGACGAAAAAAAGAGGGCCGTCCTGCTCGAAGGGGTGAGTGCCCTCTCCCTTCTTATCGCCGGCGCTGATATCGTGGTCATGAGGCACCCCGACGCCATCGCCTTGGTCGAGGAGATGGTCCGGGATTTGATGGGCTGAAGGGGAATTCTATGGCAGATGAATTGATAAGAAGTATCGATAAGGCAACCTTGGAGATGCTCGAAAAGGCGGAGAAGGAGCAGGTAAGCACGGTCTTTTCCCGGGCGGATCAAATAAAACCCTGCCCCATCGGGGTGGAGGAGAGCTGCTGTAAGATCTGCGCCATGGGGCCATGCAGGATGCCCCGGTCGAAGAAGGGCGAAGAGAAGGCCCGCATGGGCGTGTGCGGCGCGACGGTGGAAACCGTAGTGGCCCGCAATTTCGCACGGAAGATCGCGGCGGGAAGCGCCTCCCATTCGGACCATGCAAGGGAAGTGACGGAGACCTTTCTCAAGGCGGCCCAAGGGCAGGCCCAAGGCTTCACCATAAAGGATGAGATAAAGCTCTTCGAGGTGGCCCTCGACTTCGGAATTGAGATCGAAGACAGGAGCGTGACCGATATCGCAATCGAGCTCGGTCAAAAAGCGCTCGAAGAATTCGGGAAACAGCACGGCGAGCTGACCTATATCCGTAAGGCCCCCTTAAAGAGGCAGGAGATATGGAAGAAACAGGGCGTGATCCCCCGGGGTATAGACCGGGAAGTAGTGGAGATCATGCACAGGACCCACATGGGCGTGGACCAGGATTATGTCCACATCCTCGAGCAGGCCACCCGGTGCGCCCTCGCGGACGGCTGGGGCGGCTCCATGATCTCGACGGACCTCCAGGACATCATGTTCGGCACCCCTGTCCCGGTAGTGGGCACGATCAACCTCGGAGTTTTAAAAGAAGACGAAGTGAATATCGTGGTCCACGGCCACGAGCCCCTCCTGCCCGAGCTTCTCGTGACGGCGAGCCGCGATCCTGAGATAAAGAAGCTCGCCGAGAAGGCAGGGGCGAAAGGCATCAACCTCGCCGGCATGTGCTGCAGCGCGAACGAGGTGCTCATGAGGCACGGCATCCCCTGCGCGGGCAATTTCCTCCAGCAGGAGCTTGCCCTCGTCACGGGCGCGGTCGAGCTCATGACCGTCGACGTCCAGTGCCAGATGCAGGGCCTCCAGGATGTGGCGGCCTGTTTTCACACGAAGCTCGTCTCCACCTCCGACAGGGCGAAAATTCAGGGGGCGACCCACATGGAATTTCACCCTGATACGGGCCTCGACACGGCAAAAAAGATCCTCAGGCTCGCCATAGAGAATTTCCCCAATCGGCGCGGCCCCGTCCAGATCCCGGACCACAAGGAAGACATCGTGGCCGGCTTCAGCCACGAGACGATAAACTACCTCCTGGGCGGCCTCTTCAGGGCGAGCTACCGGCCCCTCAACGACAATATCGTGAACGGCAGGATACGGGGAGTCGCCGGAGTGGTGGGCTGCAACAACGTGCGCACGGTCCATGATTCCGCCCATATCGCCATGATAAAGGAGCTTATCAAAAACGACGTCCTCGTCCTCACCACAGGGTGCGCGGCCATGGCATGCGGCAAGGCAGGGCTCCTCACGCCGGAGGCGGCGAGGGCCTTTGCAGGGGAAGGACTTGCCGAAGTCTGCGAGGCGGTGGGCATCCCTCCCGTCCTCCACATGGGGGCATGCGTCGATAATTCACGGATCCTGGTCGCGGCCTCTGCCATGGTAAAGGAAGGCGGCCTGGGAGACGACCTCTCCGACCTGCCCGTTGCGGGCGCCGCCCCCGAGTGGATGAGCGAGAAGGCCCTTGCCATCGGCCAGTATTTCGTGGCATCGGGCATCTTCACCGTATTCGGTTCTCCCTGGCCCACTCTGGGAAGTGACAAGGTGACGCGACACCTCTTCGAGGAATACGAGGAGATCTACAAGGGCACGTGGGCTTTCGAGGCAGACCCCGTAAAGGCGGCGCAGCGTATGATCGCCCATATAGACACGAAGAGAAAGGCCCTGGGACTCGAAAAAGCCCGGGAGCGGGTGCTCTTCGATATGGCCATGCGCCGGAACCTCACCTAAGGCGGGAAGAGCAAAAGGAGTGACTGAATGTCGAAAATCATCGCATCGGCTGCCATAAGAGGCGCCCATAAAATTTTTCGTAGAGCGGAAGAATCGTATAAAGAGGCAATAGAGCGGTTCGGCCCGGACCAGGAGGTGGGCTTCCCCAATACGGCCTATTACCTGCCTATCATTTATGCAATCACGGGCATCGCGATCTCGAAGCTGGGGGAGATGAGGAAGGTCCTCGACCTCTGCGCAAAGATGATTCCGCCGCCAGTCCGTGAAAAGGTCGCCCTGCCGTACCTCGCCCCTGCCCTCGACGCGGGCATGGCCACTTTTTTCGCGGAAGAGATGATCGAGGCCATCAGGTACCTCGACAATTCCTGCACCTACCTCGCCAACAGTGAAGATGTGGACCTCGCGGCCTATGGCGCGTCGATGAACGGCACGAAAGCAGGGCTCTGGCTCGGGGCCGCGAACGACGTGATCTTCAGGAAGCGGGGCGTCGAGTTCGTGGACGGCACCGCTCCGGGCTTCGCCGCCATCGTGGGGGCCGCGCCTGATTCTGAGACGGCGCAGAAGATCGCCCTCGAGCTCCAGGAAAAGAACCTCTATGTCTTCATGTGCGGAGAGAACGGAGGGAAAAGGTTCTCCGAGCAGCTCGTCGAGGCAGGCGTCCAGATAGGCTGGCCCACAAGGCTCGTGCCCTTCGGACCCGACATCTCTCAGGCGGTCTTCGCCATAGGCTTCGCATGCCGGGTAGCCATGGCCTTCGGCGGCATCAAACCGGGCGACTTCAGGCGTAACCTCATCTATAACAAAGATCGGACCTACGCTTTTGTCCTCGCCCTGGGGGATGTGACAGACGAGTGGTATGCGAATGCGGCGGGCGCGATCAACTGGGGCTTCCCCACTATCGCGGATACCCCGATTCCGGAGGTCCTGCCCACAGGCATATGTACCTACGAGCACGTGGTCTCCAACGTGCCCCATAATCAAATCGTCCAGAAGGCCATCGAGACGAGAGGGCTCAAGGTCCAGGTGGCCAAGGTACCGATCCCCGTCTCCTACGGCCCTGCCTTCGAAGGGGAGCGGGTGCGGGGAGAGGACATCTTTCTCGAAATGGGCGGCGGCAGGACCGTGGCCGTTGAGTGGACCACATCGAAGAGGATGGAAGAGATCGAAGACGGCCGGGTCGAGGTAATCGGACCCGACGTCGCCGACGTCGCCCCGGGCACGCGCCTCCATTTTGCCATGGTCGCGGAAGTGGCGGGCAGGAACTTCCAGGAGGATTTCGAGCCCATCCTGGAGAGGCAGAACCACCACCTCATCAACCAGGCTCAGGGCATCATGCACATCGGCCAGAGGGACATCGCGTGGATAAGGATATCGAAGGCAGCGGTAGAGAAGGGCTTCACCCTTACCCATATCGGAAAGATAATCCACGCCAAATACCACCAGGATTTCGGCGCCATCTTCGACAAGGTGCAGATCAAGATCTACACGGAAGAGGCTGATGTAAGGCAGGTGCTCGGCCTCGCCCGGGCCTCTTACGAGCACAGGGACGCGAGGATCGAGGGCATGACGGACGAGGACGTGGATACCTTCTACTCCTGCATCCTCTGCCAAAGTTTCGCCCCCAACCACGTCTGCATCGTGAGCCCGGAAAGAACGGGGCTGTGCGGGGCCTATAACTGGCTCGACTGCCGCGCCTCAAACGAGATCAACCCCGACGGCCCGAACCAGCCGGTGAAGAAGGGGGAATGCACGGACGAGCGCTACGGCCAGTTCGAAGGCTGCAACGACTATATACGGAAGGCATCGAGGCAGAACGTCCAGAGCGTAAGCCTCTACAGCCTTATGGTCGACCCCATGACCACCTGCGGCTGCTGCGAATGCATCGCCGCCGTACTCCCCATGTGCAACGCTATCATGACCGTGGACCGGGATTTCACCGACATGACCCCCTGCGGCATGAAATTCACGAGCCTCGCAGGCTCGGTGGGCGGAGGGGCACAGACCCCCGGTTTCCTGGGCCACAGCAAATACAACATCGCCCAGAGAAAGTTCCTGAAAGGCGACGGCGGACTCCTGAGAATCGCCTGGATGCCCAAGCGGCTCAAAGACGAGATGTACGAGCGGATCAAGAAACGGGGAGAAGAACTCGGCTGCCCCAACCTCCCCGAAATGATAGCCGACGAAACAGTAGCCACCACGGAAGAGCAGGTCCTTGAATATATCACGGAGAAAGGACATCCTTGTTTGGGGATGGAAGATCTGTTTTAAAAACAGTCTTTAGTCTTTAGTCGTTAGTCGAGAGGATTCTTGAAGCAGGCGAAAAGAAGGAGAGAAAGATGGCGCTAACCGGTATACAGATTTTCAAACTTCTGCCTAAGACGAACTGCGGACAGTGCAAGTTCCCTACTTGCCTTGCCTTTGCCATGGCCCTTGCGGCGGGGAAAAGTGAGCTGAGCTTATGCCCGACGGTCAGCGATGAGGCGAGGGAGCAGCTTTCAGAGGCGAGCGCTCCTCCCATACGGTCCCTGAGTATCGGGACGGGTGAATATGAGGTGAAGGTCGGCGGCGAGACAGTGCTCTTTCGCCACGAAAAGACCTTTTTCAATAAGCCTGGCCTTGGGGTGCTCATTACAGACGCCATGGACGACGTTGAGGTCGGGAGGCGCATCTCTTCCCTCTCCCTCTATCAGTATGAGCGGGTCGGCACCATTCTCAGGCCCGAACTCCTGGCGCTGAAGGAGACAGGCAACAGGGAGCGGTTCTCAAGCCTGGTGGACAAGGCATGTGCCGAACCATATAGTATGATTATTATGACCTCAGACCCTTCCATCATGGCGGAAGCCCTTGCCCGCTCAAAGGCGAAAAGGCCCCTCATTTACGCGGCGACGAAGGGTAATCTCGATGCCTATGCCTCTTTGGCAAAAGAAACAGGGTGCCCGCTGGCGGTAAAGGGGGATGGTATCGATGAGGTCATGGAACTCACGGAAAAGCTCACTGCCATGGGACTCAAGGACCTCGTGATCGACACTTCGACCCGTACGGTAAAGAAGGCATTTGAAGAACAGGTCATGATACGTCGCGCGGCGCTCATCTCGAAGGTGAAGCCCCTGGGCTTCCCCACCATCACCTTTCCATGCGAGATGGCGGACGACCTGATGAGGCAGACCCTTATCGCCTCCTCTTTCGTGGCGAAGTATGCGGGCCTCATCGTAATGGGCGATTTTCAGGGTGAGTCGATCTTCCCTCTCCTCCTTCAGCGGCTTAACATCTATACCGATCCCCAGCGCCCCATGACCACTCAGGAAGGCATCTATCCCATAAATAATCCGGACGAATCGTCCCCCATCCTCCTTACCTGCAATTTCTCCCTCACCTATTTCATCGTAAGCGGTGAGATAGAAAATTCCAGAGTGCCCGCCTGGCTTGCGGTCATGGACACGGAGGGGCTCTCCGTCATGACGGCCTGGGCCGCGGGAAAGTTCGTGGGCGACCTCATAGGAGGCTTTATCAAGAAAAGTGGCGTCGCCGAAAAAGTGAACCACAGGAAATTGATCATCCCCGGCTACGCGGCCGTGATCCTGGGCGACCTCGAAGAAGAGCTTCCGGGCTGGGAAATCCTGGTGGGGCCCAGGGAAGCCGCCCATATCCCCGCCTACCTTAAGCTGTGGAAGGGGGAATAAGGGAAGAGAATGATCCTCATCGGCGAAAACCTGAATATCATGTCCACAAGGATCGGCAAGGCCCTCGCCGACCTCGATCCCGCGCCCATACGGGCAAGGGCCGTCGCCGAGGCGGAGGCAGGGATGGACATGCTCGATATCAACCTCGGCCCCCTGAGGAAAGAGGGGCCGCGGCTCATGGAATGGGTGGTCAAAAACGTCCAGGAAGTAACGGACCTGCCCCTGTCCCTCGACACCACGAGTGTGGAAGCCATAGAAGCCGGACTTCGTGTCTGCAAGGGCAAGGCCCTCATCAACTCGATCTCCGCGAGGCCCGAGAGGATGGAGGCCCTCATGCCCCTCGCGAAACGCTACGGCGCGCGTTTTATCGGCATGACCATCGGCACGGAGGGGCTTCCGAGGGACGGAAACGAAAGAGGCTTGCTCGCGGCCATGATCGTTGCCAAGGCGGCTGAATACGGGATACCGGAAGAGGACATATGGCTCGACCCCCTCGTCCTTCCCGTCAATACCCAGCAGCTCCGCGTAGGGGGCTGCACCGACTTCATCATAATGGCGCCCGAACTTTTTCCCCAGTGCAGATCGATGGCGGGCCTTTCGAACATCTCCCACGGGGCGCCCATGCGCTTAAGGGGAATCCTCGACCGGACCTACCTCCTGATGCTGCGCAGATACGGCCTTCATGCCGCCATAGTCAACGCCTTCGACGGACAATTGCAGGCTATTGCGCGGGGGGAAAGGCCCGACCTGGAGGCCCTCGTATATAGGGTTATGGACGGTGAGGCTATCGACACGGCAACCGTCTCGGATGAAGAAAAGGGATATGTAAAGACTGCGAGAATCCTTCTCGGCCAGACGGTTTATTCCGATTCATGGCTTGAATATTGAGAGGGCTGCCATGATTCTTTCTTTAGGATAAGGTTATGCAGGGCAGCCGGGAAAAACGTCTCACCTGGAGTATCGTGGTAACCCTTATCGTATGCGGGGGAGAGGTCGTGGGCGGTCTCGTGAGCAACAGCCTCGCCCTGTTGAGCGACGCGGGCCACGTGTTTACGGATATTTTTGCCCTCGCCTTAAGCCTCATCGCCGCACTCATCATGAGGCTGCCCTCTGATTTCAGGGCCACCTACGGCTACCAGAGGATTGGCCTTCTCGCCGCCTTCATAAACGGATGCAGCCTCGTGGCCATCTCCATCTTTATCTTCCTCGAAACCTACCGACGTCTTTTCTCTCCGCCCGAGATCAATTCGGAGCTTATGCTCATTGTCGCGGTGGCAGGTCTCGTGGGAAACCTCATCATGGCCTGGATCCTCGGAAAAAGTCATGCCGACCTCAATATGAAAACCGCGTGGCTTCACGTAATCGGCGACACTCTCTCGTCAGGGGGCGTTATTATCGCCGCCCTCATAATCCGCTTCACGGGCTGGTGGCTCGCGGACCCGATCGTGAGCGCTGTCGTGGGTGTGATAATTATCGTGGGCGGCATACGGGTAATTAAGGAGACTTTGTGGGTTTTTCTCGAGCTGAGCCCCCTGGGACTCCATGCAGGCGAGATATCGAAGATGCTTTGCAGCATGGAGAACATCATGGGCGTCCATGACGTTCACGTATGGTCCATCGGCCACGGCATTCCCGCTTTTTCCGCCCATGTGCTCATCGGCGATCGTAAAGTAAGCGAGACCGACGCCATACGCAGGCAGGTCGAGACGCGTCTCTTAGAGCTCGGGATCAGGCATACCGTGCTCCAGATGGAGTGCGCGGAATGCGCGACCGATGACCTTTTTTGCCAGATACCCGGAGCGGGGGAAGAGCACCACCACCATCATTAGCACGGGGGCCTCGACAGGTTCTCGGTCTTTCCTGTAATTCCTTATTATTCAATGTGATTCATGTCATTTACTCCACTGCAAATCATACAGTATGTATTAAGTACAATGGGAAAGGCACCGCCTTCTTCGCGCACACTCGAACCCATGAGCAACGAGGAGGATACCTGAAATGATAAAGGAAATACGATTTCTTCCCACAGGAGAGATACGCCGGCCAAAGATGGGGGATTGGTTCCTGGGAGCACAGAACAAACCTCTATGCGCGACACAGGATTTCGTCACCACCAAGTTCCGCATCCTTAAAATGGTGGTCATTGAAGACGATGACGGCTCCTGCCATATCATGACACCGGGGCCGTCGAGTCACTAAAGGAGCAGGCGCGGGTTACCGGGCGCCCATCGCCCTCACCGTAGGCGACAACGGCAGAGGCCTTCCCGAAGTCCTCGATTTTACCAGGACCCATTCACTCGGCATGCAGCTGATAGTGACCCTGGTAGAGCAACTGGATGGCACGGTAAGCCTGAACGGGAGCGGAGGGACAGAGTTCACCATTAGCTTTGAGAGAGCGTAATAACGCTCTAAAGCGTACACCTGGCGGCCAGTGAATAGGGGTCTGATATTTGTTCGCCAACTAATGATTGAAATTCCGATGAGCATGGAAGATAATAGTTTCCAAGGAAATAAAGTGAAAACAGTCGTTGTATTCGGGGACCCATATGAAGCACACATTGCGAGCGGGAAACTTGCGGTCTCCCTCATACTTCTTGTGACGCTCTTTTATCGGAAGGAAGGACGGGTCTGCTAAGACTGCGGAACTGCAGGCGAAGCGTGGCAATTGATCACGATATTATTATCATCCGTCATGTAAATGGAGAGGAATGTAATGAAACGGATATGTAAAGCGGGTCTTTTGATTTCGGCGCTGTTCTTGATTCTCACCGGTTGCGCCCATGAGTATGTATGGACCGAGTATCCGATTGATCCGGGACGGGTGGCGTCGTGGGAGAATTTTACCGGAGGCAGGGAAATTAATGTTACCAAGGGGAAGTCGAAGGATTCAAAGATTTTGCTCCTCAATCACAGCGGCACTCAATATTATGCAAGCGAACAGCAATTTGCTGACGGCATAGCAGACCAACTCACCAAGGAATTGCGGAGCAGGCGGGTCAAGATCACGGATACGGCGGGGAAGTCCCTTCAAATTACCGTTGACAGTATTGATATCGATCACGATTTTATGATGCTTTTGGCCGCAGTGGAATTCAAGGTGGCATTTGGAAATGGAAAGACAAAGACATACAGGGTGCGGAATGGTAGTCCCGGCGGGTTTGACAGGACATGCAGCGGTGCGGTTGCCCTCGCTGTCATCGAGATAATCAATGATCCGGAGGTGCTCGCCTACATAAACGGATGAAGCCTCGCCGACGGGATACCCTTACCTGCGTTTAACTTGGGAGTACCAGATTCCTGAAAACCGCCTTTGTGGTGCCCCCGTCCAATGATACTTCGTTATAGATATTTTCAACGCTCTGTCTGTCAAGGCGGTGGAAATCCGCTTCCATGGGGGTGACCAGAACGCCGCCCATCTCTATCACTGCGGGGCTCACCGCTATCCTGGCGTCTCCTTCGGCAAAGAAGCTTGCGGGACGGTGTTTTGCCCTCGGGAAGAGTATGAGGCGAAATACGCCTTCTCCATACCAGCTCACGAGGCTCATCATGGGCTCCTGACTCTCGCCGATGGCCGCTTTCAGGGCCTCCACAATGGCATTGAAGGCGTCACCCAAAGCATGAGGTTCTTTTCCTTCCAGTATTATGACCTCCCGCCCCATATTTTTGGCCATTTTCACCTGGATGCCGTCTTTTGCGGCGACTGACGTCAGCCTTCCCTCCTCGCCGATCTCCTCTTCCACCGGCAAATTACCGGAAGGAATGATCTGGAAATGGAGATGGTCGGGGGCGGAGGCGCCACATCTCGGGCCGTTGTAGAGTACCGTCCATCGGTTGCCGAGGTCGGCGGTTAGGGCGAGGAAAGAGCCGATATGCTCCTCTACTGTCTGGGACCGGTGTTTAATATTACTTACCGTGAAATGGCAGGGGAAGACGGGCATGGGGTTGCAGAGGATGAGGTAATCCTTACGGTAGAGAATTCCCCTTTGCGCCTCGGGCAGATTGGCGGGGCAAAGAAAACAGGGCCTCGCGCCCACATCCTTCGTTCCCACCTTTGCCAGGGCACTCTTTATCCTTCGGGGATTGTACTGCACCCGCACGGAAAATCCGGTGCAGGGGATCGGGCGGACCTTCACCCCGTCTAAAGAGTCGCAGCCCTGCCGATAGTCGGGCCAGCTCGCCTTTTGTGCCTCCACGAGGTCCCGGCAGAGACGGTCCAAAGAAAGGGGGCCTTCTCCATCGAAATCAGCACATACCACGGGAGAGAGCATTCCGGGCAGGGGGTTATCGATGAAATCCATTCATCGCCTCTTGTTGCGCCTTATCCGGGCGCGCAACTCTTCCGTCCTTACCCGGTCTTTGAAGAGATTATTCCGATTTGTTTCTTCAAGGGAAAGGTCGGCATCCGTATTTCCGGACCACCTCCTGCAGAGGTAAAGGCTCTCGTAAATGCGGCCTATCCTGTATTCCCGGCTGATCCTTAAGGCGGCCGCATAGTCTTCTCCGTAGCTCACGTTGAGGAACCCGATCGCCCTCATGATGCTCGCGTTGAAGGCCCTCGGCGCGCCCAGGCCGTTTATCCTCAGGGCGTTGTTGTGGCCGTTGGCTTCCGTCCATTCCCTGTGGTCGATGAGCCCCGGGGCGACTGGCTTTAAGTTGAAATCCGTGATCGTATAGGAGCCCACCACCATGGCGTAATCTCCCTCATTCAGGGTATCGACTATGCGCTGCAATGAAGAGCGCGTGGAGTAAAGATCGTCGGAATCGAGCTGCACGGCGTAACGGCCGCAGGATTCCGATAAAAGGGCTTCGTTCCAGCATCCGCCTATGCCGAGGTCGGTCCTCGCAGGAATAATGTGGCAAAGGCGGGAATCGCGCCGGGCAAGACCGGAGAGGGTCTCCGTGGTCCCGTCCGTCGAGTGGTTGTCTACTACTATCACATTGAAGGGGAATGCGGTCTCCTGGGAGAGGGCGCTTTCCACTGCCTCGGCGATGGTGGCGCTCCTGTTCTTCACGGGAATGATTATTGAGGCCTCCACAGGGAAGGCGCCCGTCTGGTGCCCTGCCTTCTTAAGTCTCTCCGGGGGAATGAAGGCGCCTGTATTCTTGAGGTGCGCCGTACACACCGTCTCCATCTCCTCCTGGACCGCCCGGTTTCGCGGATCCACATATGCAAAGATCGCCTCGCCCGCCGAAGGTCCCTCCGAGCCTGATATCGAATAGAGAGGCTCGCTGAGATGGAATAGGGGATAATCGACGGATACCCTCAGGCGCAGGTCGTAAAGGGCCGCATAATCGACTTCGGGAATGGGGCCGTGCTTCGCGAGGACTGCCCGAACCGCGGGCATGGAGAAGAGCATGAGAGGCCCGAATGAGAAATCATCGCGCAGACTACCCTTTTGGTAATCGATGAGGGGATGAAGGGTCTTGACCCCTTCCCTCTCGTCATAAAAATCGGAATAAAGAAGGCCCGCCCGGGAGGCCCTGAGGGCCCTTTCCATCCGCTCCAAAGCCTCGGGGCTTATGGAGATACTCATCCCTCCTATCATAAAAAGAACGGATTCCGTATGGATCGCTTCGAGGATCGCGCTGAGTATGTCTCCTGAGAAGACCGAGCCGGCAAGATGGATGCAGGGCACAGACAGATCGGTCGGGACCGAAGCACCCGCATTGACCAGGACAGCCGCCTCCACGAGTCCCGATGCAGCAAAATCCCGGAGGGTCTCCACGAAAACGGGTCCGGGCTCACAGGCGGCAACTACAGTAAGGGTTGCCATTCAATCTCTCCTCGCGTGATGGGGTTCATTATGGTACGCGCCTTTCTTGTGCGTCAGGTAGACAGAGAATACCAGAGAACGGGCCTCGATTCAAGGGTTGCCCTTCTGTTGTAGGGGCTCACGTCGCCCCCTCGCCCGGCAAAGCCGGCCAAGCCTCCCCCTCTCGCTCGCTGTGCGAGCTAGGCTGACGCGGCGGGGTGTACTTCTTCCGGTTCTTCCGCATCAACGCATAAACACTTTGCACGCACTGTTGTAGGGGCTCACGTCGCCCCCTCGCCCGGCAAAGCCGGCCAAGCCTCCCCCTCTCGCTCGCTGTGCGAGCTACATCACGCTGGACCGATCCCTTATGACCGGCATCGGGATGTCCGCTTGCCGATTAACCGGGACCTGTTGGCTTACGCCTTAAATCCCTCGACGAGAATGGCACTTCCTTTTTGAGATTCCCGTGCCTCATGCTTCTCTTCCGTTTTATGCATCATAGATGCAGGAGAGGCCGGGAAGTCATATGTTTCAAATATCGATTATATCCGAAAGGAGGGAGTATGAAAAGTAAGACCTGTTATTTGGTTCTGATGGTATTCTCGGCCTCGATCCTCTTTGTGGGTTATGGAAACGCAGCTACAAAGCCGAGGGATGCCTGCAAAGACGATATCGCTGCCTTCTGCCAGGGTGTGTCCCATGGCGAAGGCCGCATCATAAAGTGTCTTCGCGACCATGCCGACCAGTTGAGCCCCTCATGCCGCGAAGGCCTTGAAAATCTCAAAGAGCGGCAAGGAATGAAGCAGGGCAAAGGCGCGCCTGCGAAAGATGCCGGTAAGGAATAGGCGAGATTGTTCAGGCCAGCCTCTTCTTAAACCTGAGGGCGCCTAAGGTCAGGATCACCGTACCCAGAGCAAGGAGGGCCGTCACTTCGGGCCAGAGTACGGTAATCCCCACGCCTTTCAGGAAAATGCCCCGTACGATGACGAGAAAATAGCGCAAGGGGTTCAGATATGTAATGTATTGGAAGACCATGGGCATGTTCTCTATTGGGGTAGCGAAGCCGGAGAGGAGAATGGCGGGCTGGAAGAAGAAAAAAGTGGCCATCATCGCCTGCTGCTGGGTCTTCGATATGGTAGATATGTAAAGGCCTATCCCGAGTACAGGCAGGAGGTAGACAGCGGTGCAGAGGAAAAGGAAGAGGAAGGCGCCTTTTATGGGTATGCCGAACCAGAAGACGCCGACGGCCGTGACGAGGGCCATGTCGAAGAAGCCGATGGCGGCAAAGGGCACGGTCTTTCCGAGAATCAGCTCGAGGGGCTTTATGGGCGTCACCATGAGCTGTTCCATGGTGCCCACCTCCCTTTCCCTCACCACGGCCATGGAAGTGAGGAGGAGGCAGGTAAGCATGATGATCAGGGCGATTACCCCCGGCACCATATAGTTCCTGCTCCGTAAATCGGGGTTGTACCAGACCCTCGTACGGAACTCTATTTTTGAGAGGTGAGGCACGATACTCCCCTGGGGCGCCATTTCCTTGCTGTACTTCGCGATTACCGTATTGATATAACCCATGGCGATCATGGCGGTGTTCGAGTCCGTGCCGTCCACGATCACCTGTACCCGGGTGGGGATTCCCCGTTTCAGGTCCTTGGCGAAATTGGTATTCACCTGGACCGCGCAGAGGACCTTACCCCTGTCCACGAGCTCCCGCAGCTCCTCGGGGGAGCCGGGTCGGTAGTCGATGCGGAAATAACCCGATTCCCTGAGCCGACCCTCCAGCTCCCTGCTCTGGGGGGATTTATCGAGATCGTAGAAGGCGGTACGGATGGAGTTGACGTCGAAGGTCGCCACGTAGCCGAAGAGGACGAGCTGGATGACGGGGGTTACAAAGAGAAAGAAGATCATCCGCTTATCCCGGAAGGTCTGTATGAATTCCTTTATGATGAGCTGTATTGTCCTCTCTCCCATATCAGTCGATCCTCTTTTTGAGCTTCTTTATGGCGAGGATAAAGACGGCGAGGCCGTAACCCGCGAGGAGCGTAGTCTCCCAGAGGAGGAAATTGAAAGGCACGCCTTTCAGAAAAATCCCTTTCAGGATGGTGACGAAGTACCGCGCGGGGATGATGTAGGTCACGACCTGGAGGGGAGCCGGCATATTCGAAATGCTGAAGATGAAACCCGATAAGAGGAAGGCGGGCAGGAAAGAGTTGAGCATGGCCATTTGGCTTGCGATCACCTGGCTCTTCGCGACAATGGAGATGAGGATTCCCGTGCTTAAGCCGCCGAAGAGGAAGATGGAGGAGAGGGTGAGCAGAAGGGGAAGACTGCCCCGTAAGGGGACGTGAAAAAGGAGGGTACTCATGAGAATCGTGAGGACCGTATCGATTAACCCTATTATGAAATAAGGGATGAGCTTGCCTATGACCAGCTCGGCTGGCTTGACGGGAGTGGATATGAGCTGCTCCATGGTGCCCCGGTCCCATTCCCTGGCCACGGTGAGGGAGGTAAGGAGAGCCACGATCACCGCCATGATCACGGCGATAAGCCCGGGAATGATAAAATTCCGCGACTTAAGCTCCGTATTGTACCAGACTCTGCTCCTCGAATCGACGAAGGGGGTAATTTTCCCTCCCCCGAGCCTTCGCGGAAAGGCCTCGGAGATGGAAAGGATATATCCCTGCGCGATGGAGGCGGTGTTCGAATTGCTCCCGTCGAGGATCACCTCGATGGCGGCATCCTTTCCCGCCCGTACACGCTTCGAAAAATCGACAGGTATAGCGATGGCGACCTTAGCCTTTCCACGATCGAGCCAGTAATCCAGCTCCTCGTACCGGTCCACATAGGCCAATACGGTAAAATATCCGGATTGGGAAAACTCATTCACCAATTCTCTGCTCAAGCTCCCCTTGTCCATGTCATAGACTACGGTGTCGATCTTCTCCACGTCGAAACTTACTGCGAAGCCGTAAATGAAGAGGAGGATAATGGGCATGAGAAAACCCATGGCAAGACTCAGGCGGTCGCGGCGTATCTGGATGATCTCCTTTCGCGCAACGGCCTTGATCCGCACGAGCTTCATCAGGCGACCTCTATCAAAGCGACAAAAACATCCTCCAGGGAGGGGGCGATCCGTTCGCACCGTGCGACCCTGATCCCTGAACCCTGCAGGAGCGCAACGAGGCGTTGCCCGTCTTCGTCCGCACGCTCTACGGTTACGTGGAGGGCCGCGCCGAAGATGGCCGCATCAATTCCCGCCTTCGCGAGCACGCCCAGGGCATCCACCACACGGTCCGTTTCCACCTCCAGGACGTGATGTGTCATGTGCTCGTGCCTCAGCTCCGCGGGGGTCCCTTCGGCAATGATCTTACCCCTGTAGATCAGGGCAAGGCGGTCGCAGTAATCCGCCTCATCCATGTAATGGGTGGTAACGAAGACCGTAGCGCCCCCTTGGGAGAGCTCGTCGATGAGATGCCAGAAGTTCCTGCGCGATACCGGGTCTACTCCCGATGTGGGCTCATCGAGGAAGATGATGGGCGGCTCGTGGAGGATGGCGCACCCCAGGGCGAGGCGCTGCTTGAAGCCCCCTGCGAGAGTCCTTGCGAGGCTCCCGGTCCTCTCTTCGAGACCGGCCATGCGCAGCACCCATTCCTTCCGCTCCTTCTTCCTCTCCTTTGGAACGTTGTAGATCCCGCCGAAAAAATCGATGTTCTCCTCCACCGTGAGATCGTCATAGAGGGAGAACTTCTGGGACATATAACCGACGATGGACTTGATGGATTCTGGTTCTTTTATGATGTCGAACCCTCCCACCGAGCCTTTTCCGCCTGTAGGCATAAGAAGGCCGCAGAGCATCCGGATGGTGGTAGATTTTCCCGCCCCGTTAGGCCCGAGAAAGCCGAAGACCTCTCCCTTCCGGACTTCCAGGTCGAGTGAATCGACGGCAACAAAATCCCCGAAGGTCCGGCGAAGGCCCTGAAGCGATACGGCAATATCATTTACATTGTCGGTCATCTATTTCCTTATGGAATAACGTAACTTATAGTTATTATTGTAATTAAATAGTAACTCATTGCCCAAAACATCGCTCATAATGAATAACTATCAGTTACCATCAGTTACCATCAGTTACCATAAATAACGGTTCTCATCTCTTTTCCTCAACCTTTACCTCAACCTGCCTTTTTCTCTCCTCCCCTTTCCCTCTCCCCCACCATTGAGATAAAAACATCCTCCAGTGAAGGCACGATCCTTCTTTGTGACTCCACGGGGATTCCTTGCTCCCTGAGCGCATCTCCGACCCTGCTCGCCACGTCCTCATGGTCGATCGCCACATGGAGGCGCTCCCCGTACATGCTCACCGATCGCACCCCGGGGAGCGTACTGAGGAAGTCCCGCCCCGCCCGCGCCTTCCGGGTCGATATCTCGATCATGGGCATGCCGAAGGACTGTTTGATATTCGACGGTTCGTCGGCGACGAGTATATCCCCATTGTGGATGAGTCCGATGCGCGTGCACCGCTCCGCTTCATCGAGGTATGCCGTGGAGATGACCACGGTGATCCGCTCTTTGAGGAGATCGTAGAGGATGCGCCAGAAATCCCTGCGCGACACGGGGTCGACCCCGCTCGTGGGCTCGTCCAGAAAGAGTATTTCCGGGGTATGGATGAGGGCACAAGCAAGGCCGAGCTTCTGTTTCATGCCGCCCGAGAGGTTGCCTGCGAGGCGGTCTTTGAAGGGCGTGAGGTTGCTGAACCCGAGGAGTCTTTCCGTACGGGCCGGCCTCTCCCGTTGCGGCACGTCGTAGAGGTCCGCGTAAAAGCCGATATTCTCCATCACTGTCAGGTCCTCATAGAGGCCGAACCTCTGGGACATGTAACCGATCTTCTCCTTGATGAGCTCCCCTTCTTTGAGAATCGAGTGGCCCGCAACAAGAGCATCGCCGGAGGTCGGTTTCAGGATTGCGGCGAGAAGTCGCATGATGGTCGTCTTACCCGCGCCGTCGGGTCCCACGAGTCCGAAAAGCTCGCCCCGTCCGATGGTAAGGCTCAGGTCGTTGACGGCCGCCCGGTCGCCGAAGACCTTCCTCAGATTCCTGATATCTATGACCGTCTCATCCACCTGAAGCCTCTATTTTTTTGACGTCCTTTCCGACTGGGGATCGAGAAGAATCCTCACGTCGGCCGGCATTCCCGGCTTCAGCTCGTTATGGTCGTTCTTTACCCTCACCTTGACCCCGAAAACCAGTTTCACCCTTTCTTCCGGGGTCTGCACGGTTTTGGGGGTGAACTCCGCTTCCGACGATATGTAGCTCACCACCCCTTCATATGCTTTATTTTTATAAGTATCCACCGTGACGGATGCCTTCTGGCCCGGCCTTATGAGGGCTATTTTATCTTCCTTCACATAGACCTTCACCCATGGTTTTTCCAAATCGCCGATGGTGACTATGGGGATACCCTGGGCCACGGTTTCACCGGGCTCCACGTTCTTCCTGAGGACGATCCCGTCCGTGGGGGCGAAGATCACTGTGTCCTTAAACCTCTCCTGTGCCGCGGCAAGGCTTGCCCGCGCCTGTTCGACCCTGTGGGTCCCGATCCTTATCTCCTCTTTTCTCGGGCCCTCTCTTGTGAGGCTCAAGGTTTCCATGCTGTTTCTGTAGAGGGCTGCCCTCGCCTCATAGGCGCTCTTTGCCGCATCGTAGCGTGATGCCGCGATGGCGCCGTTTCGAAAGAGGACCTCGGCCCGGGCAAAGTCATTCTTTACCTTTTCGAGCTCCGCCCTCTGTGTCTTCACGCCCGCCTCGGCCTGCTCTATCTCCTGGGAACGGGAGCCCGCGTGGAGCTCTTCGAGCCTGGCGGCTGCCTCTCCGAGGGATGCTTTTCCCTGGTTCACCACGCTCGCAAGCTCCTTGTTGTCGAGTCGTGCAATTAAATCACCGGCTTTCACCTGGTCCCCTTCATCGACGAGGCGCTCGACTACCCTTCCCGGCAGTTTGAAGCCCACGTTCACTTCCGTTACCTCCACGTTTCCCGAAAGGAGCATGGTCCCGTCAGCCTTCCGGTCCCGGAGGCGGCCGGTTATCAGAAAAGCTCCTCCTATCACCGCGAGGATCACCACGATTATGATTATTCTCTTCTTCATTTCCCCGCCTCCTCCCCATACCATTCATCGCCGACTGCCCGCCTGAGGGAGGCGAGCGCCGTCTGCCTGTCAAAAAGCGCCTGATAGGAGTCCGACTCCGCCCTGAGAAGGGCCGTTCGCGCGTCTATAACATCGGTGCTCGTGCCCTCGCCGGTCTCGTATTTGAGCATCTCTACCCGCAGGTTCTCGCGCGCGCTTTCGAGGGCCTTGCCGGTGACCCCAATCCTCTCCAGGGCATTTGCAATGGTGAGATGGCCGTCCCGCACCTCTCGCGTAATGGCGAGCCTGAGAGAACGCTCCTCCTCCTTTGCCTTTTCCAGTTCCACCCGCTCCCTGTTTATTTCGGACCTTATGAGCCCTCCGTCAAAAATGGGGATCGACAGATTCAATCCGAAATAGTAATTTTCCTTGAAGGCAAACTCATTACCCGCCTGCCCCCAATACCTTCCCTGGGCATAAATATCGGGGAGCCGCTTCCCCCATGCGATCTTGATACGCTCTTCACTTACCTTGAGTCTCTTCGCCGCTGCTTTGAAATCAGGTCGCTGCGCAAGGGCGCGGCTCAGGCTCTCTTCGACCGGAGGATATGATTCGTCTTCCTTTTGCTCTTCCGCAATGGAGATGGTAGTCGCCATCTCGTCCATACCCATAAGGCTCTTGAGAAGCTCATAGGCGCTCAGGAGATTATTCTTCACCACGAGGCGGTTTTCGATCGCGTGGGAAAGCTCCACATCGGTCTTGAGAAGATCGAGGCGCGGTACGGTACCTGCTGCAAGCTGGGTCTCCACGTTCTTCTTGTGAGCCTCCAGTTGCCGTACGGACCCGTCGTTGGCGAGATAGAGCTTTTCAAGTTGGGCGATTTTATAAAAGACACTCGAAAGGTTATAGACAAGGTCCTGGGTGGTGCTCTTAAGAGTGTCCACGGCCACTCCCTGTCTCATCTCCGCTACCCGGACATTCCTCATGAGCCTGCCCCCTCTGAACAAAGGGAGCCTGAAGGAGAGGCCCGTATCCCATATGGTCCTTCTAAATTCGGGTATCTCCGTATTCGTGCTGAGAGGAATGCTGATCACAATGGGGGTGAGGGGCGTGTCCCAGCGGTACCTCGTGACCCCGCCCCCGAAATCGATGCGTGGCATCCGTTCCGCCTGGGCTGCATCGAGCCCATAGCCTTCCCCTTCCACATTCTTTCCCGCGATCCTGATCCTGGGATTGTTTTTAAGGGCGTAGCGGATAATGGAATCGAGGGTATAGGGGTTTCTTCCTTCCACTGAATGCGGTGCGGTGCCAATCATATTCCGGTCCGGGCCCATTCCTGCCGGCCTCATGCCCTGGCCGCGAGCCATACCGGAAAAGACGGGGAAAAAGAGGATCACCAGGACCAAGGCCCCTATCCGTGTACCGCGCGCCTTTAAGCCGCCTGCGTTCATCACCTGTCTCCTTTTTTCTTGCCTGAGGCGAATGCTTTCATTGCGGTCAGGGAGAAGCGGGCAATGTGCTCCGCGATCACATCCGTCTTGCTCCGGTCCCATGTCTCGTCGGAGAAGAGCCTTTTGATGAGGGGCTGCTGAACGAAGAAGAATACGGACTGGCCGATCACACTGGCCCCGCAGAGGCGGATTGTCGTCTCCGAGGCCCCCTTTCCGAGAAGCTCCCGGATAATAGCAGCGAGGATCTCGAAGGTGGGCCGCGCCGCCTCCTCCACCACCATGTCAAGCCCTTCCGTGGGCTCCACCAGCTCCCGTACCATGAGCCTGCCGAACCAGGAGGCCTCCCCCTCATCGAAGACCCGCCGGAGGAACTGGAGTATAAAGACCTTAAGCCGCTCTTCCGGGGAGAGCGACAGGTCTGCCGCACGGTCCATGGGATATTTCTCGAAGGCAAAGCGCTGCCAATACTTGAGCGTTGCCAGGTAGAGACGCTTCTTGTCCCCGAAGTGGTAATTGACCGCAGCCACGTTGGCCCCCGCATCCGTGCAGATCTCCCGCACCGTGGCGTCCTGAAACCGGCGACCGGAAAACACTTTCCCGGCTGCTTCAAGAATGCGTGTTTTGGTGTCCGATGAGGCAGTAGATCTGTTTTTCATAGTCATCCCATCTCGCGGTTATCAAAATATTACGTTTTAAACTATTATTTAAAACATATGTTTTACCATGTCAAGGGCGTACGCAATTCCGGTTGAAAAACACCGCAATTTATCGTACTGAATAGAATGATGAATATCAAAATTATAAGACTCGTTTCGGCAGATCGCACGGGGGCCCAAAATAGGGCTTCGGCAACGGGCACGGTCTTTCTTTGTCTCTTATTATTGACTCTCCTCCTCCCCTGCCGGGCGACTGCATCGAGACCGATAGAGCGGACCCTCACAGGCTGTGTGATCAACAGAATATTCTACAGTGTCTCTCCTGCGGAAGAAGGCCGGATGCCGGTGAGGGCGTATCGCATGCAGATGCCTGCCTCCGTGGACCTCTCCCGTCATGAAGGAAAGACTATCACGGTACACGGCTTTCTCGCACCCGGCGACAGGTTCACCCCCAAAGGCGGCAACGCGCCGGTGATCAAAAAGGAGACGTGCAGCCACGAATACCGGAAGGTAATAAGCAGGGAGATCATGATGGAATATGCGGTAGGCGCCCTCAGAGCCGCCGATAAAAAGGATTTCAAAGAAGCGGAGCGCCTGATCGCCAAAGCCGTGGATATGGACAAGAACGACTGCCAGACCTATATCGACCGCGCCTATATCCATTACGCCAAAGGCGACATTGACGCGGGCAGAACAGACATAAAGAGGGTCCTCGACCGACAGTGCCCCGACCGCAGCCGCCTCAATTTTCTCATTCTGGGAGACGTGGCAAAGCAGCTTTGTGGGGCCGGCAAAAAGCATGAAGCCGAAGAAGTCTACAGGTTAGCCCTGGAAACCTGCCAGTCCGACATATGCAGGGATTCGGTCGGCACTGAGCTAAAGCGTTTAGAGGCATCGGAGAGGAAGTAAACAGAAGACGGGTGGATTTGAGGCTGGTCGCGCACTTGGACGGCCACTGCATTTTGGGGAGGAAGGGAACGCGAGAGGTGGCATGAATATTATCGGGATAGGTAAGTTTAGAAAAGGATGACTCCTTCCCGAAGCGCGGACCTAATCCGCTTCAACGATATTGTCGTGTCAACACCGCTTCTCTGTCTCAGGATTTCAGGGGTCCCCTTGGAACCTTCTTTGTCACCTTTCGTGAATGCCCGCTCTTCCTCGTTCCGCGCGGCATCATTACCAAGCACCTTATTTTCTGGTACACTATTAATGCAAAATAGAGCGAACACAGGAGGTTGCTCATGCCTATTTACGAATATGAATGCAGGGTCTGCGGTGAAAGATTCGAGGTGATTCAGAAATCGGGCGAGGACAATGAAGGGCTCTCCTGCCCCAAGTGCAATACGGAGAAACCGGAGCGGGTCCTCTCTGTCTTCTGCTCGGGCAGTCCGAAAGGAGGAGCATCCGGCGCACACTCGACTCCAGGGCATAGCTGAGCCAACTGTTAAAGGGGGTCGGGTACCCCTCTTGCCTTTTGCATAAGAGGACATGGTTTCAGAAGGGCGCGAAGTATTGTTCCTTAGCCTCGATCTTTCAGGGCTTCGTAGAGCAGATTATGCGCCCCCAGAAGAAGTGTTTTCGCCAATACATGGATTGGGAGACACTCTTCGGATCGATTTCCACAGCTCGAAAGAAGTGCCGAAGGGCACCGCAACGCCATTCTCAAGGCTGCCGGTCTCAAGGTCCGACCATAGCGGAGGCGACTGAGATGATTGAATTGCCACATTCATTGATTATCGAAGCAACAGAAGAGCCGGATTATTTCGGCTTTTTTTCTTCGGCGCTTGAAGGCTTTTCGGGGATAGGTCATTCTGTCGAAGATTGTATTTATAAAGCACAATGGGGAATGGCCGAACACGTAAACATTTTGATGGAACAAGGGTCACCGGTGCCGCCTGCAAATACGAACCCCAAGATTACTATCCAAAACGAAAAAGCCACAGGAGCCGCATAAGCTGACTCGCCTATCCAAGGCTCTTTTTTGCAAAGGCAAAGATTGGGGCAGTGAAATGCCCCCTTCCCTCCCATATGATCTGCTTTTCCCCGAACACGCGACATTCCCGCCGTTCCCGAGAAGCCTTTCCGGGCATCCTTGATAATTACTAAATAGTTGCACGGCTGCCCCCGGCCGGTGAATCGGCCCAACAGGGAGTGGCCCGGGGCCGAATCTTTAATCGTGAAAAGCTGCGCAACGACCAATGGCAACAGGTCCTGCTGTTCTTCCTGTAGTTCCGTTTCTAGGCCTCGTGGCCATTATGCCATGCTTCAGATTGGAACCAGTAACTACAAATCCATTCATTGCGCCTTAGCAAACGTCCCGAAGGAACGGTAAAGGCTCTTCCGTCAATCGTCGAGAATTAGTCCGTGAAGTGACAAAATGTTTCCGATCTTAATCCGTGTAGTAAAAACGATGACACTGGTCGCGTACAAAAGCGTTACAAAATAATTGTCTGTTCTGCTACAGAGAGGAGAACATGTTTCGTTGTACTTAATAAAGGCGATCTCCTTTGTTCGGTTGAGAGAGACAATCACCATAGATATTCATTCAAGCCAGGAAAGGCCTGTCCTCTTCCAATCGACCTCATAAGTCTTTTCCTGACCGATGTCATAGAAATCCGTTTTTGGATGATTTTCTTTTCCGTTCCATTTTATGGATTTTTCAAGCTAACACGAGGGGGCTAAACCATGCCACGTAGAAAACCAGCACCAGACGACTTCACGCTGAAGAAATGTCCCACAGGAATCCAGGGCCTCGACGAGATTACCCTGGGCGGAATCCCGAAGGGCCGTCCTACCCTTGTTACAGGGGGCGCAGGCTCCGGCAAGACCCTCATTGCCCTTGAGTTTCTCGTCAAGGGTGCAACCTTATATGACGAACCGGGCGTCTTCATGGCTTTCGAGGAGACAGGGGAGGAGCTTACCGCAAACGTTTCCTCTCTGGGCTTCAATCTCGACGCACTGACAAAGGAGAAGAAGCTCGCCCTCGACTACGTCTACATAGAAAGGTCGGAGATCGAAGAAACGGGGGAGTACGACCTGGAAGGCCTTTTCATTCGATTGAGCCATGCCATCGATTCCATCAACGCAAAACGGGTGGTCCTCGATACCCTTGAGGTCCTCTTCTCCTCCCTTCCGAACGAAGGTATCTTGAGGGCGGAGCTTCGGCGCCTCTTCCGCTGGCTCAAGAAAAAAGGCGTCACCGCCATCGTTACGGGGGAGCGGGGCCTGAACACCTTCACCCGCTACGGTCTCGAAGAATACGTGGCGGACTGCGTGATCCTTCTCGATCACCGGGTCACCGAACAGGTATCGACGCGCCGCTTGAGGGTGGTTAAATATCGTGGATCATGCCATGGCACCAACGAGTACCCGTTTCTCATCGACAAAGACGGCATCTCCATTCTCCCCATCACCTCTTTAGGCCTCAACTCGGAGGCGCCATTGAAAAGAGTTTCTACCGGCATCCCCCGCCTCGATGCCATGTTCGAGGGCAAGGGCTACTACAGGGGCTCAAGCGTCCTCATCTCCGGCAGGGCAGGGACAGGAAAATCAACCATGGCAGCCCAGTTCGCGGAAGGGACATGCAAGAGAAAAGAACGGGCCCTTTATCTGGCCTTTGAAGAATCGCCGAACCAGATCGTAAGGAATATGCGCTCCGCCGGGATAGATCTCAAACCATGCATAGACAGCAAGAACCTCATCATTCGCTCCGAGAGGCCTACACTACTAGGGCTTGAGATGCACCTCCTCCAGATGACGAAACTGGTCGATGAGTTTAAGCCCCATATCGTAGTCATGGACCCGATCACGAACCTCATCTCCGTCGCGGCCCAGACAGACGTGAAATCAATGCTCACCCGCTTTGTAGATTTTCTGAAGGCGAAGCAGGTCACGTCCTTATTTACGAGCCTCACCTCTCCCGGAACCAGCCTCGAACAGAGCGACGTCAGCGTCTCCTCCCTCATGGATACCTGGATAGTACTCAAGGACATCGAGGGCCAGGGAGAACGCAACCGCGGGCTCACTATCATCAAGTCAAGGGGAATGGCACACTCGAATCAGTTCAGGGAATTTAAGCTTACCGCTCACGGCCTCATGCTGGAAGATGTCTATCTCGGAGCTTCGGGCGCCCTGACCGGGGCAGCCCGTCAGGCCCAGGTCGCAGAAGAACAAGTCATGGGACTTGCCCGCACCGAGGAGATCGAACGGCTCAACCGTCAGATCGAGCGAAAACGCGCGGTCCTTGAGTCGCAGTTGACGGTATACCGCTCGGAATTTGAGGAGGCCGAAGAAGAGATAAGGAAGCACATAGCCGAGGTAGCAGCCCGGACCCAGGCGGCAGCCGGGCAGCGTATCCAGGCGGCCGATTCACGGAAGGCAGACGAGGCGACAATAGGATGAAAAACTCAAAACCGAAAGAAGCTGAAGAAAGCAGGGATTTCTGGCAGCTTAGACTCTATGTTGCGGGACAGACTCCGAAGTCGCTTGCTGCCTTTGCTAACCTCAAAAAGATCTGTGACGAGCACCTTTCAGGCAAGTACCGGATAGAGATAATCGATCTTATTGAAAATCCAACGCTGGCGGCGGGTGATCAGATCCTCGCTATCCCCACTCTCGTGAGGAAACTTCCCGAGCCGGTAAGGAAGATCATCGGGGACCTCTCCAATGCCGAGAGGGTTTTGGTCGGTCTTGACCTTCGGCCCGTTCCAGGGGAAGAAAGGAGGAAGGCATGACAAGAAAGGTTCGGGACCAGATAGAGGTTTTTGAGGAAGCCCTCAGGAACTCTGGCGAGAAGAAGTACGTGCTCCGCCTCTATGTGGCCGGCGCCACGTCCAAGTCGACGGAGGCCATCCTCAATATCAAGAAGGTCTGTGAAGAACACCTTAGGGACCGCTATGAACTCCAGGTGATCGATATTTACCAGCAGCCGGTCCTTGCCAAGGGCGAGCAAATCGTCGCAGTCCCCACGCTGGTCAGGAAGCTGCCGCCGCCGCTCCGCAAGTTTATCGGCAGCATGCATGACATGGACCGAATTCTTGTGGGCCTCGATCTCAAACCCAAAAATGACCTTACGCCGAAATCTCAAGGGAAGTCATGACAGTGCGCGAGAAGGGACAAAAAGTAACCCCTGGGAAGAGCAGGACGAACCGGCAGTTTGAGGCCGAAGTGGAGGCATTGCGGGTACGCCTTGGGGAGGCCGAGGAGACCCTCCGGGCAATCAGGAATCATGAGATCGACGCACTCGTCGTTGACGGACCCGAGGGGCAACAGGTGTTCACACTCCAGGGCGCCGAACACCCGTACCGCGTCCTTGTCGAGGCGATGTCCGAGGGTGCCCTTATAGTGGGAATCGACGGCACGATCCTTTACTGCAACGATCAGTTCACAGAGATGCTCAACACATCGCACGACACGATTACGGGAGCGTCCTTTCACGAAATTTTGCCATCTGAGGAGTGGGGGGCGTTCAAGGCTTCCCTTGGTACATGTGGAAAGGAAGGCTGCCGGGGTGAGTACCATCTCGCCGCCTTTGGAGAGCGGGAGATACCGGTCCTTATCTCTGCCCGCCGTCTCCTGCTCCCGGACGTGGAGGGCTTCTGTGTTGTTGCCACCGACCTGACAGGGCAACACGCGCTCGAACAGCAGGTCCAGCAGGTACAGAAGATGGAAGCTATCGGCACCCTCGCAGGGGGGATCGCGCACGATTTTAACAATATGCTTGCCGTTATCATCGGTTTTACCGAGATGGCAATCGATGATAACGGGTCGCACGAATCCGGCGTGGACCGTAGCCTCAAGCATGTTCTGAAAGCCGCATTCAGAGGGAGGGATCTTGTGAAGCAGATCCTTGCGTTCAGCCGGAAAAGCCATCCGGAGGTCGTCCCTTTGCGGTTAACTCCCCTCATCAGGGATACGGTTAAATTCCTCAGGGCGTCACTCCCCGCCACCGTGAAGATTGATGTAAAGATAAAAAGCAAATCGGATACCGTTCTTGCCGATCCGTCCCAGATGCAGCAGGTGGTAATGAACCTGTGCACCAACGCCGGCTTCGCCATGCGGGACAAGGGGGGAAGACTCACCATAAGCCTAAGCGATGCCCATTCCACTCCGCCTGCCGGACTAGAGCCCCGGCCCTGTGCGCTTCTCAGCATAAAAGACACGGGCACGGGCATGGAACCCTATGTAATAAAAAAAATCTTCGAGCCCTTCTTCACCACAAAGGAGCGGGGGCAAGGCACAGGTATGGGGCTTGCGGTCGCGTACGGCATCATAAAAAGCCTTGAGGGGGAGATCACCGTGGAGAGCACACCGGGAAAAGGCTCCACCTTCAACGTATTCATTCCACAAGCCGAACCATTCGTTGAATCGGAAGAACTCGCCCAAGGCGAAATCCCTCGCGGGAAGGGACTCATCCTCTTCGTCGATGACGACGAGGCCCTTGTGGAGTGGGGCCGGGAGACCTTGCTGCGGCTCGGGTACGAAGTAGTCGGGGTCGCAGAGAGCCGTGAAGCCCTGTCCTTATTCCTCCATAATCCCCTCAGCTTTGATGTGGTCATTACCGATTATACCATGCCGGTAATGACGGGATTCGCCCTCGCAAAGGAACTCTTGAAGGTGCGGCCCGATATTCCGATTATTCTCTATACGGGGCACAACGATAATGCATCGCCGGAGAAAGCGAAGATGGTGGGGATCAAGGAATTCCTGATGAAACCGCTCGCCAAACGTGTGCTGGCAGAGACAGTACGCCGGGTGCTGAATCCAAACAAGGGAGAGTAAAGGGACGTCCGAAAAGTCTGCATTTGGCCAGTTCTGACGCGAACCATATAAGTTGCAGTAGAGGCGGGGTGCCACATTTCATTCCGTTATTCACAACTGCCTATCGAAGCCCAGATACACGATTTGCAGGTGAAGTCGCTACATCACAAAATCCATGATTCATAATTTAAGCCTGAGAAAGCAGGATTGAACGGGGGGAAACTTCCGAAGATGGATGGGGGGTTAGAAGTGAAAACTCCATCTGCGGCACCCTGACTGCGCTCGCAGTGCACCTATCTGGAGCTTACTCCAAATATCGTCCACTTGTAAATCGAGGCCTCATCATTAAACCCCCTTCGACGCATCGCAACCTCTACGCCCGTGCGTAATGCCGAAGAGAGCAAAGTTCCCGCCGGCGATCCATTGAATAAAATTAATACGCCTTACCCTGCCAATTCTACCTATCTAAGACTTCCCTCACCTTCTTCAATAGCTCGTTCGGCGCCAGGGGCTTGGAGATATAGTTCAGGGCTTCGTCGTGGATGCCTTTGATCAGGACCACGTCGCCCGTGTAGCCGCTGGTGAAAAGGACTTTTACATCGGGTCTTGCCTTGGCTATCTCTTCATAGACTTCCCGGCCGTTTTTCCTTGGCATCACTACATCCAGGAGGAGAAGGACGATTTCGTCCTTATGCTCCCGAAACTGCCTTACTGCATCCTCTCCGTCCGTTGCCTCTATCACTGTGTAGCCCTTGCTCGTGAGCACTTCCTTTGCCAGTATCCTTACCTGGTCGTTATCTTCAGCCACCAGTATCGTCTCGTGGCCGCCTTTTACCTCCTCGGGGGGCTGCTCAGCCTGCATGGCCCGGGTCTTTATTATGGGGAGGTAAATATCGAACCTGGTTCCCTTGTCCGGCTCGCTCGTCACCGTAATATAGCCGTTGTGCTGGGAAATGATGCCGTAGACCAGGGAGAGTCCGAGACCCGTGCCCTTTCCCACTTCTTTCGTGGTAAAGAAAGGTTCGAAGATCTTTTCCCGCGTCTGCTGGTCCATACCTATTCCCGTGTCGGATACGGAGACGCGGGCATACCCTCCCGGTTGTCCGAACCCGTGGAGCTGCACGAAGCTGTCATCGAGCTCAATCGATTTCGTTTCAATCACGAGTTTTCCCCCGCCCGGCATGGCGTCCCGCGCATTGGTCGCGAGGTTTATGAGCACCTGGTCTATCTGTGTTACATCGGCCCTGACGGTCATGTCGGAATCGGCACATACCACGGTAAATTCTATATCTTCGGTGAGGAGCCTCTTCAGCAGTTTTTCCGCTTCCCAGATGATTTCATTTATCTTTCTTGGTTTTGGCTCTATTACCTGCTTCCTGCTGAAGGCGAGAAGGCTTTGGGTGAGAACGGCCGCCTTGTGGGAAGAGGAGAGGATCTGGTCCACATAGGATTTTTTCGGATCCCCGTCCATCCCCATCCGCAGAAGACTGCCGTAACCGATGATCGCGGTGAGGATATTGTTGAAATCGTGGGCCACTCCGCCTGCAAGGGTACCGATGGCTTCCATCTTCTGGGCCTGGCGAAGCTGCGATTCGAGGCGCCCTTTTTCCTCCCATGCCCGTGTGCTCTGGGTAATGTCGTTGGCAAAAATGGCGATCCTGACGACTGCCCTGTCCGTGTTAAACACAGGGTAAACGAAGTGGTCGAAAATCTTTCCGTTCATCGAATCGGTAAAACGAACCGGCTCACCCGTGGCGGCCGCTTTTTCATAATGATCTTTTCTTGACTCTACCACATCGGCAGCGAAGTGGTCGTATATCCGGGTGCCGATAAGGGTGCGAACGGTTTTACCCAGCCTGTGGGCCACAACCTCGTTCGCCACGAGTACCGTGCCCGAAGTATCGATCATCAATAAAGTCTCGCGGGTTGCATTGATCAGCGCCCGCAACGTCTCTTCGCTCTCCCTCAGCGTTTCTTCGCCTTCCTTTCTGGCAGTGATATCCTCCACGGTGCCTTCATAATAGGCCACCTCTCCCGTTGCGCTCTTCACGGCCCGGGCATTCATCGATATCAGGAGCTTATCGCCGCCTTTCCTGTAGATCTGGGTCTCGAATCGTTCCACAAATCCCTGCGTGCCGAAAAGGACCTTCAGGCGGTTCCTATCCTCCGGGTTCACGTACTGCTGTTTTTCGATGTCGGTGACGGCCCCGATCATCTCCTCGGGCGAACTATACCCGTACATGCGGGCAAGGGCCGGGTTCATATTCAAATACCGCCCCTCGGGCGTGGTCTGGAATATGCCCTCGACGGCGTTTTCGAAGATGCTGCGGTACTTTTCTTCGCTTTCCCTGAGCTTCTCGGCCGCCGTGTGGCTTTCGGTGATGTCCTTTCCCAGCACCGATATGGCAATTATCTCGCCGGCGCGGTGGACCGCATTCAGGGAAAGAAGGAATATCTTTGGGTTTCCCTTTGCCCTGTATTCCGTCTGGAACCTTCCCTCCGCGAGTGCCCGCCGGTAAAATCCCCGCCACGTCTCCAGTCTTTCAGCGGGACAGACCTCTTCAAGCGCCGTCCCGGTGTGGATTTCGATGCCGCGGGTACCGAGAAAATATTCCTTTATGGAAGTGTTAAATGTGAGGAAACCGAAACGGTCCGGGTCCACCGACCAGATCCAGTCGTCGGTGCTTTCCGTAATGGCCGATAGATTTGCCTGTGAGCTGAGAAATGCTTCGTCCGCCTGACGGCGCGCCCATTCTTTATGCTCCAGTTGATCGGCCATTTCATCAAATGCCTCCGCGAGGCGTCCTAACTCGTCTTTGCCGGGTGGAAGCCCGGTTCTGGCGGTGAGATCTCCCCGGCCCAGCCTCACCGAGGCGGCCACGAGGGCGTCGAGTCTTTTTGCAATGGCCGCTTTGCCCACGATCAACGCGATGGCCACGGCCATAAGAAAAGCCATTGCGAGAAAGGCAAGGTTATGGTAGAGAAGCCCTCTTGCCCCGGCCAATGCCTGTTTTTCAGAGATTGCCACACTGATAAAAAGATAGGGTATGGTATCTTCTCTCAGGCTGAACCGCCTGTACGCGACCAGGCGCTTACCCGAGCCGGTGAAGCGGGCAAAGGTTCCCTCCTCGGGCCCCTGGGTCATCCGTGCAATTCTCTCGGCGCTATCGGCCGTTCCCGTCAGGCCGGGGGAGTCAGGATAGGTGAGTAACTTTATCCCCTTATGGTCCGTCACAATAAGATCGGAGCCCTCCGGCATCTTCGCTTTTGTGAAAAGCCTGCCGTAACCGGTAAGGTCGATACCCGCAACCACGACCGCCTTGATTCTTCCTTTCCCGTCGAGGGTGGGGTATGCAAAATGAAGCTCCGGCTTTCTGAATGTCATTCCTATGACATATTCCCCTACAGAAAAATCCTTTGTGGTGAGAAGATCCTGAAAATATTTCCTGTGCCGTACATTGTGAGATGTAAAGGGTAGACCCGCGGCTATCATATTACCTTCGGGATCGGTAATAAAGAGATTGCCGTACACCGGGTTCTGGATGAGCAGTTTTTGAAGGATTTTATTGCAGGCAGCCAAATTTGCGTGCTGTACCTCGGGTAATTGAGAGACCGTGATGAGGAGCTGTCGCGTACTCTCTTCCACGAGCTGATGCTCCGCCGCCAGTCCATTGAGCACTGCCAGGACTTCGTGTTCGGCCTCCCGGATTGCCTCCCGCTGGATTACCATACCCGAATAGAGGATTATGCCCAGGGCGGGTAAAATGGAGATAAGGACGATAATAAGGAGTTGGGTCTTAATCGATTTAAAAGACGGAAGCCCCAATTATACCTCCTCTCAAAGGGATTGTCATGGTGATATATTAAGCAAAAGCCGTGCCACCGGTCGCGGAGTTCTTCCGGGAAACAGATATTTCAGTTAATCAGGTGAATACTGACTTTATCGGAGAGGCACCTAAACATATCAGATCAATTATGCGATAATAGATAGGTGTAGCGCACGCCCGATGAGTAACCTGGCTCTATCAAGGGGCGGAGGCAATAGGTGGCCATGGCGCCATTTGCCTTTTCGCATCCGGGAGATTGTCATTTCCGCCTTAATGCGCGTTATCTCAATTCCAATGCAAAAGGGGACGTGATGGATGACCCTTCAACCACATACCCGGGGCTTATGAGCGAGATGGATGCCCTGAAGCAGCGGATTCAGGAACTCGAGCAGTCGGAGGCAGAACTGAAGGCCCGCGAGAACCTCTATCGCGTGCTTTTTGAAGACTCACCCTATGGGTGCGTGGTTATCGATCCCCTTACCGCGGCCATCGTGGAGTTTAACGAAGCGGCACACCGCCAGCTCGGCTACTCGCGAGCGGAGTTCGCCGGGTTGACCGTTCATGACGTTGAAATTATCGAAAGCCCGGAGCAAACACGCAGACATATCGAGAATGTCATGTACCGGGGCCGGGATGATTTTCAAACCCTTCACCGTACCCGGCAGGGCGAAATCAGAAAGGTCCATGTCACTGCTCAAAAGTCGGAGGTCTCCGGCCGTACCGTCTATCATTGTGTCTGGACTGATATTACCGAGCGCACGGGGTTGGAGGAAGAGCTTCTCATCAGCACGAATCGTCTGTCGAGAGCCGAGATCATTTCCCGCTGTGGAAATTGGGAATTTAATTTCGAATTAAACCTGATTTTTGCATCGGAGGGGGCTCGCAACATCTACGGAATCACCGGTCGGGATTGGACGATTCACGAAGTGCAGAAGATACCCCTTCCCGAATACCGGGAAATGCTCAATGAGGCACTCCGGAGACTCATCAGCGAAAACCGCCCCTACAACGTGAAATTTAAAATAAAGCGGCCTGACACGGGGGAGATCGTCTATATCCATTCCGTGGCGGAATATGACCGCGAGAGAAACGTGGCTTTCGGAGTGATCCGGGATATTACGGAATATAAGCGGACCGAGGATGCCCTCTCCGAATCGGAGGCCAAGTACCGTACCCTCATCGAGAATTCACTCGCAGGTGTCTACATCTTTCAGGATGACCGGTTTCGCTTCGTCAATAACAGGTTCTGTGAAATCCTCGGCTACACATGCGAAGAACTGGCCGATACACTGGATTCCCTCGATATCCTGGAACCTGCGACAAAACTGATTATCAGGGAATGTATCGCAAAATTCCTGGAAGGAGAAACGGAAAATATCAGCCTCATCCAGAGGGCTGTCAGGAAAGACGGGGCAGCCATTGTGGTGAGCGTCCTCGGGAGACCCATGATGTACGGGGGCCGCCCCGCCGTCTCCGGAACCGCATACGATATCACGGAGCATGAAGAGGCGGAGGAACAGGTGCGGCAGAAGACCGCCTTACTTGAAGCGCAGGTGAACGCGTCTCTGGATGGAATTCTTGTCACCCACAAGGGAAGAAAGATCCTCCAAAATCGGCAGATGGAGGACCTCTTCAGAATTCCGCCTGATATCGCCGAGAGTGATGACCGCAATGCGCAGATAGAGTGGGAAAAGGGGCTCCTCAAAAACCCCGACAAGTTTATGGAGAAAATCGACTATATCGAAGCCCATCCCAACGAAACGCTCAGGGATGAGCTCGAGTTTAAGGACGGGACAGTACTCGACAGGTTCGGGAGTCCCATTATCGGTAAAGACGGGACAGACTATGGGCGGATTTGGACATTCCGCGATATCACCGGGCGCAAGAAATCGGAGGAGGCCCTGCTTGCCAGTCGCGTTCAGTTGTCGGAGGCGATGGACCTCGCCCACATCGTGTATTGGGAATTCGACAGTGCGGCACAGACATTCATCTTCAACGATCCCTTCTACGCCTTTTACGGCACCACCTCCGGGCAGGAAGGGGGATACCGGATGACCACGGAAGAGTACGCCCGGCGGTTCGTGCATCCTGACGACATTCCACGTTACACCCGTTTCGTGGAGGAAAATACCCTGAGACCGGACCCCGCATCGGTGATTATCGCCCACCGTATAATCCGTCGCGACGGGCAGGTGCGCCACATCATGGCACGATCGAGGATCGTCATGGATGATCTGGGCCGCATCGTGAAGAGATATGGCGCGAACCAGGATGTCACGGAATATAAGGATATGGAAAAAGCGGTCCGGGAGAGCGGGGAGCAGTTCAGGAAAATATTCGAAAGAAGTCCTCTCGGTATGGTCACCGCCGGTATCGACCTCCGGCTCATTCGGGCAAATGCAGCCTTTTGCAAAATGCTGGGGTACACGGAACAGGAGTTGGCATCACTCACCTTCAAAGATATTACCCATCCTGAACACCTGGCCGATGATGCCTCCCACGTGAAGGAGCTAATCACGGGAAAGTCTGCTCTTTATCGGACGGAAAAACGATATATCAGAAAGGACGGGGGCATTGTATGGGGGTCCTCAACGGTCACTCTCATGCGGGACAGCGACGGCCGGTTCATGTATTCCCTTATCACCGTCGAGGACGTAACTCATAGAAAGGAATCGGAAAAAGAGCAGGCGCGCCTGGAAACACAGCTCCAACAGGCTCAGAAGATGGAGGCTATCGGCACCCTAGCGGGAGGCGTTGCCCATGATTTCAATAATATTCTCACCGTGATCACGGGTTACGGCGCCATGCTGAAAATGGATCTGGCACAGAATGACCCCTTAAGAACTTATGTGGACTCTATACTCTCTTCAGCGGAGAAGGCGGCCCACCTCACCCGCAGCCTTTTGTCCTTCAGCAGGCAGCAACCTATCCGTCTCAGCCACCTCAATTTAAACGAATGCCTCCGTTCTGCGGAAAAACTGCTGATGCGGCTTCTGACCGAAAATATCGCGATCAAGACGGTTTTGACTGCCGAAGAAATCACCATCATGGCTGATCCCGTCCAGATCGACCAGATAATTTTGAATATGGCCACTAACGCCCGGGATGCGATGCCGAAGGGCGGTGTGCTGACCATGGAGACAAAGATCGTGGAGCTGGACGATCAATTCCGGCGCTTTCACGGCTATGGCGAACCAGGCAGGTATATCCTCCTCTCTCTTTCGGATACAGGCGTGGGCATGGATGAGGCGACACGGGAAAGAATCTTCGATCCTTTTTTCACTACCAAGGAGACGGGAAAAGGAACAGGCCTCGGGCTGTCGACGGTCTATGGGATCGTGCGCCAGCACAATGGCTATATCACCGTGTATAGCGAGCCGAATTTAGGTACGAGCTTTCATATTTATCTTCCCATGGTGAGCAAAGCCGTTGAAGAAGAAAGGAAAGAGCCCGCCCCTGTCCGGGGTGGAAATGAGACCATTCTGGTCGCGGAAGATAATGAATCCGTGCGATCCCTGATCTGCAGGATATTGGGCGAATACGGTTACACGACGATCGAGGCAGGCGATGGGGAGGAGGCGGTGGAGCAGTTCGGAAAGATGAGGAAGATAGATCTCCTCGTCTTCGATTCCGTAATGCCGAAAAAGAGCGGACGGGAAGCCTATGACGAGATACGCCGCATGAAACCCGGTGTGAAGGTGCTCTTTACCAGCGGTTATACGAGGGACGTGATCCTCGATAAAGGCGTGGAAGACAAGAAGTTCGAATTCGTCCCAAAACCCATCTCACCGGGCACCCTCCTGCAAAAGGTGAGGGAGATGCTCGACGAACAGGGGCCGGATGAGCGGGAGTAGATGAAAAATAGAGTGATTATCAAAACCGGCTCGACCTTCCCCGACATCGCCTCTCACGCCGGGGATTTCGAAAACTGGATCATTGCCGGCACCGGCCAGGAGAGGCATAGTTTTACCGTAATCGATGTGACCCGGGCCGAACCCCTGCCTTCAGTCACCGACTTTTCAGGAGTCATTATCACAGGATCTCATTCCATGATTACGGACTGCTCCGACTGGGGCGAGAAGACCGGTTCATGGCTTCGGGAAATAGCCTCATCAGGCATGCCCGCCCTCGGCATCTGCTACGGCCATCAACTCCTCGCCCATGCATTCGGCGGTAAAGCCGGCCACAATCCCATGGGCCGGGAATTCGGCACAGTGGAGCTGACCCTCCGCGAATCCGCCGCCACGGACCCGCTCTTCGCCGGCCTGCCGTCCCTCATAAAAGCCCACGCATGCCACACCCAGTCCGTCCTCACCCTCCCCCCGGGCGCAACGCTCCTCGCATCGAGCCCCCTCGACCCCCACCAGGCATTCAGGATAGGCAGCTCCACCTGGGGAGTCCAGTTCCACCCTGAATTCGATGAGGCCACAGTAAGGGAGTATATAAAACGACACCGCGACATGCTGCGAGAAGAAGGAAAGGAGCCGGACGCACTGATAAAGACAGTCGAACCGACCCCTCATGCCGCATCGCTATTGAAACGGTTTATTGAATTTGCCGGACGGTGAATGTAAAAAGAAGACCAGATCCAATCACTTCGTCAATCGAAGAATCAAAAAACGAAAGTCATATAGGTATGCGGTTGGACATATGGGGAGGAAATTCGATCTACGGCACTCTCCTGCGCTCGCTCCCTCAACGTACAGATGTACGCCTCCGGGTGCGACGTTCGTAGCGCACCACATCTGGAGTTTCCTCCAAATATTATCGTCCCCTTGTGAATCGGAAAGAGGCCACATCATTAAACCCCCTTCGACGCATCGCAACCTCTACGCCCGTGCGTAATGCCGAAGAGATCAAAGTTCCCGCCGGCAATCCATTGAATAAAAACAATAGTTGCCGGCTGCGCTGGCCGGCGAATCGGAGGGGATGGCTCAGATTCGGTGTCTGGCGAGCATTTGAGGGCGGAGCCGTAGAACGTGTGAAATAATCCCTCCATTCCCCTCTTTTCCCTGGACCCTCTTCACGCCATGTGGTACAATAAGCCTGTAAATACAGTCACTTGAGAGGGTTTACGTGGACAATGAAACACTCTTCCCCTGCAGT